>NZ_JBHWUU010000074.1:24412-49212 GCF_042737375.1 Streptomyces sp. NPDC060000 | reverse complement strand
GCCTGGTTGGAAGCGGTCGCCGCCGCGTCGGCCGCCTTGGCGGCCGTGCGGGCCTGGCTCGCCGCCTTGTTCGCCCCGTCGGCGGCCAGCCGGGCGGCCTTGGCCTTGGAGGCGTCGCCCGCCGCGGCGATGGCGGCGGAGTAGGCGGCGGACGCGGCCCGTCCGGCGGTCGCCGCAGCCTGGGCGGCCGCGGTGGCGGCGTACGAGGCGCGGCGGGCCGCGGAGTGCGCGGCCGCGGACGCCTGGATGGCGGTGCGGGACGCGGCGGCGGCGCCCTGCGCGGCGGACGCGGCCTTGCGGGCCGCCTTTCCGGACTTGACGACGTCGTCGCGGGCGGCGGCGGCCTCCGCGGCGGCTTCCTCGGCCGCCTTCTTCGCCTGGGCGGCGGCCTCCTTCGCCTTGGTGGAGGCGGCGACGGCCCGGTCGGAGGTGAGCTGGGCGCGCTTGCCCTCGCGTTCCACGATCGCCACCAGCTGTTCGATGGTGGCGGTCTCCCGGTCGCGGGCGCGCGCGATGTACTGACCGGTGTTCAGGAACCAGTGGATCGCGGAAGGGCTGCCGTCGTTCAGGGCGCGCTCGGCGTACGCCTTCACCTCCGGGGAGGCCTTGGCGAGGATGGCGAAGACCTCGGCCTGCTCGTCCTCGCGACGGGCGGTGATCTGGGTGTTCAGCAGGAACGTGGTCAGGGCGTCGTCGGTGCCGGTGTCGAGGGCCTTCTGCGCCTCGCGCTGCACGCCCTTACCACCGCTGTTCAAGATGGTCAGGGCGGTGACACGGAGGTCTTCCAGCTCGGCGGTCCTGAAGCCGCCGGACAGGAATGCGGCGACGGCGTCGTCGCCGGCCGTGAGCGCGGCGGCGGCGTCGCGGGCGATGCCCTTGCCGGTGGCGGGCAGCGCCTTGAGGAGGGCGAAGCGGTTGTCCTCGGCGGTGGCGCTCGGCAGGTCCGCGGTCAGGAAGCGGTCGACGTCGGCGGCGGAGCCGGTCAGCGCCTGGGTCGCGGCACTCTTGACGGACCGTCCGCCGATCTTCCAGGCGGTGACGACCTTCGCGCGGTCGGTGTCCGGGAGTTGAGGGAGCCTCGGCAGGTCCGCGGAGCCTGTGGAGGCGGTGGCGGCGGCGGCCAGAGCCCGGGAGGGCGCCGCGAGAGAGACCGCGGTGGCCGCGGTGGCGGCGCCGGCGACGGTGAGAAGCCGACGCCTGCTCCAGTACGTGGTGTCCAAGAAATCCCCCATGGATATGCACCCGGGGGCCTGCGCCCTGGTCAGGGGCGGGCGCGCCGGGTGTCGTCGGCCGAAGCTGTGCGGGGCCCGTGCCGGTGCGGCGCGGGCCGGCCGGCCCCGGGCGCACACGGCGGCTGCTGCCGCACCTGGCTGTTGCAGGGGTGAACTTATGTGATGCGCACGTAAGTTGACCAGGCCTCAGTTACGCGGTGAAGGAATGACAAACACCACACGGCCGTATGTCCGCATTCGCACGGAACCCATCGGTCAAATCGGTGGCACTTCACCCGCACCACTGTTTGAATGCACCGTCCTCTGTGACCGCCTGACCCGTGGTCACACGTCGGACACCCTCCCTGCGTCCCTCAGGCGGTGCACAGACTCGGCGCACCCTTCCCTAAAGGGAACGCAAAGGGCACGCAAGGAAACTCTCATCAGGGGGACAACCATGAAACACGCACGGCGGATCATCACCACCGGTGCGATCGCCACGGCCTGCGCCGGCGCGGTCGCTTTCGCGTCGGCCTACAGCACCTCCCACCACACGGCCGCCGACCACGCCTCCGCCGACCACGCGGCCCCGGTCGTCGACGGCGCACCCGGCTACCTGGTCGAGGACTTCAACTACCCGGGTGCCGACGCCATCAAGGCGCAGAAGGGCATCACGCTGAAGCGCGGTGACGGCCACATCACGCTCGCCGACTGCGCCTCCGCCACCGGTCTGATGGAGGTGTACTCCCGCAAGAGCGAGAAGATCTGCTTCCGCGCCACCGGCCCCTCCGGCTACCTCAGCCTCGAAATCCCCGCCGTCTACGGGGTGAAGGGCGAGGCCGACCACGAGGCGGCCGTGAAGCTCACCACCGACGGGGCCACCCAGAGCATCGACGTCGGCAAGGGCGAGTGGAAGGCGGCCGGTGAGGCCGCCGACCCGGACGGACGCGCCTTCGTCCTGGTCGAGATCCGCACCAGCAAGTAACACAAAAACGGGGAAGACGACCACATCACCATGACCACAACCGGCAAGCGATCCACCGCGCTCGCAGCCCTCGTGACCGCCGCCGTCATCGGCGCACCGGCCCTCTCCGCGCACGCCGTGTCCGGCAGGCCGGAGACCGACACCAGCCACGCCTACACCGCCCGCCTCGACATCGGCGGCGGCGCCAAGGCCTGTTCCGCGGCCCTGATAGCCCCCCAATGGCTCGCGACCTCCGCGTCCTGCTTCGCCGACAACCCCGCCGAGACCATCAAGATCCCCGCCGGGGCGCCGAAGCTGAAGACCACGGCGACCATCGGACGCACCGACCTGACCACTACCGCGGGCTCCGTCCGCGAAGTGGTGCAGCTCGTCCCACGTGACGACCGCGACCTGGTCCTGGCCCGGCTGTCCGCGCCCGTCGCCGACATCGCCCTGCCCGGCGTCGCCACCGCCGCGCCCGCCAAGGACTCCGCCGTGTCGGTCACCGGCTACGGACGGACCAAGGACGAATGGGCCCCGCTGAAGCTCCACGGCGAGAGCTTCCAGGTCGACCAGGTCAACGCCACCGACTTCGCCGTCCACGGCGCCTCCGGCGCGGCCATCTGCGCCGGCGACTCGGGCGCGCCCGTGTTCACCTCCGCCGGCCTGCTCGGTATCGCCTCCCGCTCCGACCAGGGCGGCTGCTTCGGCGCCGACGCCGCGCAGACCTCCACCAGCGGTGTCGTCACCCGCACCGACGACATCGCCGCCTGGGTCAAGGCCACCACCGAATCGGCCCCGTTCGCCGACTTCAACGGCGACGGCGTCGAGGACACCGCCCTCGGCGACCCCAAGGCCACGGTCGGCGGCGACGCCGAGGCCGGCGCCGTCCACGTCGTCTACGGCGGCGGCAAGGGCGCCGGCGAGCTGGACCAGGACCAGGACGTGGTGCCCGGCGGCGCGGAGGCCGGCGACCGCTTCGGCTACGCCCTGGCCACCGTCGACTACAACAAGGACGGCTACACCGACCTCGCCGTCTCCAGCCCGTACGAGGACGCCGACACCATCGCGGACGTCGGAATGGTCTCCGTGATCTACGGCTCCCCGAACGGCCTGGGCAAGGGGCGCGCCTCCGACAACTACGCCCAGGGCGAGGGCAACGGCGGCCTGAAGGGAGCCGGCAAGGAGAAGGGCGACACGCTCGGCTACTCCCTCGCCGCCGGGATCACCCGCGACGACGAGCCGTACATCGTGATCGGCGACCCGGGCGAGGACGTCGGCTCCGTCGTCGACGCGGGCTCCGTGGTGTACGTGCACGGCAACACCAACGTCTACCTCTCCCAGGACGCCGGTCTGCCGGGCTCCCCCGAGGCCGGCGACAAGGTGGGCACCTCCGTCGCGGCGGACATGACCAACATCGTGGTCGGTGTGCCGGGCGAGGACATCGGCGACAAGGCCGACGCGGGCGGTCTCGCCGTCCTGACCCACAACCTGGGCCCGAACGGCAAACCGATCGTGCGCGCGGGCATCGACCAGGACCTCGACAAGATCTCCGGCGGTGCGGAGAAGGGCGACGAGATGGGCAAGTCCGTCGCCATCGTCCCCAAGGGCACGAACAACGACTCGATCATCGCCGTGGGCGCCCCGGGCGAGTCGATCGTCCCGTCCGGCACCAGCACGAACGTGGCGAACGCCGGAACCGTCTTCGTCATCGACTTCCCCGCCAGGAGCGACTGGTCGCAGCAGACGGTGATCAACCAGGACCAGGCGAACGTGGTCGGTGGCGTCGAGACGGGCGACCGGTTCGGTGAGAGCCTCGCCGCCGTCGACCTCGCCCCCGGCAAGGCCACGCCGGGCTGGGCCGACCTGCAACTCGCGGTCGGCGTTCCCGGCGAGTCCCAGGGCACGGTGGCCGGCGCGGGCTCCGTGCAGACCTTCTCCCTGGTGGGCGCTCCCGGCGACCACGACGACGTCCTGTACGCCGGCTACCACAAGGTGCCGGGCACGCCGGGCGCGAGCCAGCACATGGGCCAGTACCTCGCGGTGTCCCCGACGCACGTCTCCATCGGCATGCCGAACGGCCCACAGGCCGGCGGCGCGGTCTACCAGGTGCCGTGGAACAACGTGACCTCGCACGCGGGCGGCGCCGCCGCGGACGAGAACGTCACGGTGCTCCGGCCGGGCACGGGCGGCATCCCGTCGGGCGGCAAGGCGTTCGGCTGGGCCGTCCAGTGACCCGCTGAACCGCACGACGAACCGCCGTACGCCTCTCCCCGCTCACGCGCGCCTGCCGTGTGGGCGGGGAGACGTGCGTGCCGACGCGTTTCACCAGCCGCGCAGCACCAGCGTGTCGTCCGTCGGCCAGGGCTGGGCCAGACGGGCGTACACCTCGCACCGGGAGATCAGTTCGTCGTGCGTTCCCGCGTCCAGCAACCGTCCCTCGTCCACGACCAGGATGCGGTCGGCGTCGGGGGCGAGGCTCAGATCGTGGGTGATCATGATGGTGGTGCGGCCGGACATGAGACGGCGCAGGGGCTGGACGATCTGACGGGCCGCCACCGAGTCGAGTCCCGCGGTGGGTTCGTCGAGGACCAGTACCGGGGCCGCGCGGAGCATCGCGCGGGCGATGGCTATGCGCTGGAGCTGGCCGCCGGAGAGGGCGGCGGTGCCGGGGGCGATGTGGGTGTCGTAGCCGTCGGGGAGGGCGGCGATGAACTCGTGGGCGGCGGCCGACCTGGCCGCTCGCTCGATCTCCGGGTCCGTGGCACCCGGGCGGCCGCACTCGATGTTCTCCCGGATGGTGCCGTTGAGGACGAGCGTCTGCTGGGGCAGCAGGGCCGTGTTCTCGCGGACGAACTCCAGCGGGACGTCCGTGAGCGGGACCCCGTCCAGGCAGATGACGCCCGAGTCGGGGTCGTAGAAGCGGGTGAGGAGTTTGGACAGCGTCGACTTGCCCGCGCCGCTCGCGCCCGTGACGAGGATCAGTTCGCCTGGGCCGACGGTGAAGGTCACATCCGTCAGCGACTCGCGGGCCGCGTCGGGATAGCGGAACGAGACGCCGTGCAGACCGACCCAGCCCCGGACCGGCCAGGAGGGGACGGGGACTTCCGGGTCCCGCACCGACGGCTGCGCGTCCAGGACTTCCGTGATGCGTTCCGCGCCCGCCGTGGCCGCGGTGACCGTCAGGCCGAGCTGGCCGAGGCTGCGGACCGGCGGATAGAGGTAGCCGATGAACGCGGCGAACGCGAGCAGGGCGCCGAGGGTCATCCGGCCGGCCGAGATCTCCCAGACGCCCAGGCAGATCACCGAGAGGACGCAGAGGGTCTCGACCACTTCGACGAACTGCTCGTACATCTCGCTCAGCCGCGCCCCGCGCACGCTGGCCCGCATCCACGCGCGGGCCTCCTTGTCGAGGCGTCGTTCCTCGTCACGGCGGCGGTTGTACGCCTGGGTCAGCACGACGTTGCCCAGTGACTCCTCCACCACCGAGGTGATCGCGCCGTCGGCGACGCGTTCGTCCTGCGAGGCCTGCCTGATACGGCTGGAGAAGCGGCGGGCGGCGAGGAGGAAGAGGGGGGCGAGGACGAAGGTGGCGAGGGCCAGGTCCCAGCGGAGCCACAGGGCCGCCGCCGCGTAGAAGACCGCCGAGAAGGCCGCGGAGACCGTGCCGACCACACCCGAGACGACCAGTTGCTCGATGGCCTCCACGTCTCCTGTCAGCCGTTCCACCAGGTCGCCCCGGCGGTGCTGCTGGAAGAAGTGGGGCGGGAGGTCCTGGACATGGGCGAAGGCGTTCGCGCGCAGCCGGAGGACGAAACGTTCCGCCGTCCAGGTCGCGAGCGAGTTGCCCAGATAGCCGACGAGCGCGCCCAGGGCGGCGACCCCCAGCCAGGCCCCGGCCGGACCCCAGAAGGCTGAGAGCGAGCCGGTCTTGAGGGCGTTGTCGGTGAGTTCGGCGAACAGCAGGATGGAAGCCGTCTCGGCGAGCGCGGACACCACCACGCACGCCACGATGACCAGCATCCATCTGCGATCACCGCTGGTCAGCGGCCAGAAGCGGCGGAAGGCCTCACGGGCTTCCCTCATGTCAGCAACTCCCTCGACTCCCTACGCGTACACGGACAACACGGCAACGGCACCGGGCACGGCAATGGCAATGGCAATGGCAAGCAATGGCCACGGCCACGGGCAAGACCACGCCCATGACGACGGCCGAGGCGGGGCCACCGGCTCTCACCGGGGGCCCCGCCTCATGGCGTCCCGTCAGCCCTTGTGCCCGACCGGACGGCGCTTCGGGGTGACCTTCTTCGCGGCCTTCTTCTTCGGCGCGGGCTTCGGAGCCGGCGCGGCGGCGGTCTTGCGGGCCTTCTTCACCGGGGCGATCTTGTGGAAGCTCATGGGAAATGCCTCTCCGTTTATCAGGTGCCGAATATGCTGGTTTTACGCGTGCCTTATTTGTCGCGAGTTTGCAACAGTTCCGACTGCGGCATCAGCCCTTATGCGAGACCGGGCGGCGCTTCGGGGCGACCTTCTTCGCGGGCTTCTTCTTGGCCACGGGCTTCGGAGCCGGGGCGGCAGCGGTCTTGTGGGCCTTCTTGACGGGGGCGATCTTGTGGAAGCTCATGGCGTTCTCCTGGTGTTGTCGAAGCTTTCGGTCTTGATGTCGTTCGCTCTCTTCGCTTTCGCGTCCTTCGCTCTCGACATGGAAAACACTACGGGACACCCGAGCCGGAAAAAGCCAATTCCGCTTAGACCTCCATGAATTGCGGCTGAGACGAGTTTTCAGACGGCAGCGGGAACCAATCGGGAACTCACACAGGTTTTATACAAAGAGGCGGCCCCGTCGGTGACGGGGCCGCCTGGTGAAGCGCTGCGACTGCGGTTCGCTCGCGGGTTACTGCACGATCGAGATCCGGTTCGCCGTCGGCGGGGCGATCGGGCCCGTGGCCGAGGAGTTGGCGAGCAGGTACTGCTCCAGGGCGGTCAGGTCGTCGTCGCCGACGACGTCGCCCGTGCCCTGGCCCAGCGTGGTAAAGCCGTCGCCGCCGCCCGCGAGGAAGCTGTTGGTCGAGACGCGGTAGGTGGCGGCCGGGTCGATCGCCGCGCCGTCGAGCCTGATGGAGTCCGTGACGACGCGGTCGGCGCCGCTCTTCGTCAGGTCCAGCGTGTACGTCAGGTTGGCGGACGGCTGAAGGATCTTCGGCGCGCCCGCGTTCGTCCCGCTCACCTGCTCCTTGAGGACCTGGATCAGCTGAGCGCCGGTGAAGTTCTGGAGGTTCACGGTGTTGGAGAACGGCTGGACGGTGAAGCCCTCGGCGTAGGTCACCACGCCGTCGCCCTCACTGCCCTTGGCCGCGTAGGTGAGGCCCGCCCGGACGCCGCCCGGGTTCATCAGCGCGAGGTCCGTCTCCGGGTCGAGTTTCTTGCCGTACCAGAGCTGGGCGTCCGCGATCAGGTCACCCATCGGGGACTCGGTGCCCGTGCTGGGGACGTCCGCGGAGATGTAGCCGATCGCCCGGTTGCCGACCGGGGCCGCCAGGGTGTTCCACTTGCTGATCAGCTCGGTCATGTCGGGCGCCTTGGCGACGGTCCGGGTGACCACGTGGTTCGCCGACTTGACCGCCGTACGCGCGATGTCACCGGTGAACCGGTCGTACGTCAGCGTGGTGTCCGTGTACAGACGGCCGAAGGACGCGGCCGAGGTGACCGTGCGCGGCTTGCCCGACGGGTCCGGGACGGTGCACGCGTACGCCGCGTGCGTGTGGCCCGTCACCAGCGCGTCCACCGCCGGCGTGACGTTCTTCGCGATGTCGACGATCGGGCCCGAGATGCCGGCGCCCGCGCCCGCGGAGTCGCAGTTGTAGTTGTACGCGCCCGAGGCCGGCAGACCGCCCTCGTGGATCAGCGCCACGATCGACTTCACGCCCTGCTTCTGCAGCTCCTCGGCGTACTTGTTGATCGTCTCGACCTCGTCCTTGAACTTCAGGCCCTTGACGCCCTCGGCGGACACCACACCGGGGGTGTCCTCCAGCGTCACGCCGATGAAGCCGATCTTGACGTCCTTCTTCTTCCAGACGAAGTACGGCTTGAGGATCGGCTTGCCGGTCTTCTCGTTCAGGACGTTGGCCGCCAGGTACGGGAAGTCGGCCCCCTTGAACTTCTTGTCCGTGTAGCAGCCGGCCGTCGGGTGGCAGCCGCCCTTCTGGAGCCGGGCCAGTTCCTTGGCACCCTCGTCGAACTCGTGGTTGCCGACGGAGGTGACATCCAGGTCGAGCTTGTTCAGCGCCTCGATGGTGGGCTCGTCGTGGAACAGGCCCGAGATCAGCGGGGAGGCGCCGACCATGTCGCCGCCGGCCGCGGTGATGGAGTACTTGTTGCCCTCGCGTGCCTGGCGCAGGTGCGTGGCGAGGTACTCCACACCGCCCGCGTCGATCGTCTTCGTCGTGCCGTCCGCCTGAAGTTCCGTGACCCGGCCGGAGGAGCCGGACGGGGGCTCGAGGTTGCCGTGCAGGTCGTTGAAGGACAGCAGCTGCACGTCCTGGTAGCGGCTCGGCAGCGGCTTGGAGTGCTTGGTGTCGTGGGCGTCCGCGGGAAGTGCGGCGGCCATGGCACCTGCCGTGGCGAGACCCGCGGCGGCCGCGAGAAGACGGTACGTACGACGTCTGCCGCTCGGATGCGGCTGGGAAGTGGCTGGCATGCGCCCCCCTGAGGTGTCTGCCTGTGATGACTGCGCCCCCGGGCCGGGCCGGCCCCGAGCGACGTATGAGGAGTGGCCCCGTCCGGCGCAGCCTAGGGTCAACGCGCGTAGCGCGACAGGGGGTTCTTGGTTACATCCTGGTTTCCCTTTGCCCTCCGCTTACCCCCTGCTTTGCCTTTCCGGACCTCATCCTTCCGCCTTTCCCCTTGCCGCCACTTTGTGCGGCCCGCCCCTTACTCTCGTACGCATGACCAGCGACGACACCGCACGGATCCCCGGCTCCCGATCGATCGAGACCCACTCCGAGCTCTCCCCCGAACAGACCGAGGCCGTCCTCGAACTGCTCGCGGAGGCCGCCCGGTCGGACGGCCAGCAGGCGGTGTCCGAACAGGGCCGGCTGCAACTGCGCGGAGGCGCCCGCGAAGGCGTCTCCCACCTGGTCCTCTCCCTCGGCGACGACCTCGTCGGCTACGCCCAGCTGGAGGACACCGATCCGGTCGAGGCCCCCGCCGCCGAGCTGGTGGTCCACCCCGCGCACCGCGGCCACGGGCACGGCCGGGCGCTCGGCTCGGCCCTGCTCGCCGCCTCAGGCAAGCGGCTGCGGGTGTGGGCCCACGGCGGCCACTCCGCCGCCCGGCACCTCGCCCAGGTCCTGGGGCTCTCCCTGTTCCGCGAACTGCGGCAGATGCGGCGGCCGTTGACCGACCTCGAGCTGCCCGAACCCGTGCTGCCCGAGGACGTGACCGTCCGTGCCTTCGTCCCCGGGCGGGACGACTCCGCCTGGCTCGCCGTCAACGCCGCCTCCTTCGCCCACCATCCCGAGCAGGGCTCCCTCACCCAACGCGACCTCGACGACCGCAGGTCCCAGCCCTGGTTCGACCCGGCCGGCTTCTTCCTCGCCTTCCGCGGCGACCGGCTCATCGGCTTCCACTGGACGAAGGTCCACGCCGAGGAACAGCTCGGTGAGGTGTACGTCCTCGGCGTCGCCCCCGGTGTGCAGGGGGGTGGGCTCGGCAAGGCCCTCACCACGATCGGCCTGCGGTATCTCGCGGCGCAGGGGCTGCCCACGGCGATGCTGTACGTCGACGCCGACAACAGGGCGGCGGTGTCGGTGTACGAGAGGCTGGGGTTCATCACCCACGAGACGGACCTGATGTACCGCACGGAGACGTGAGCCCCACGGAGAGCCTGCTGGAGCCTGCGGCTCAGGCTCAGACTCAACCGGAAGGAGTCCCCTTGGGAGGCGCGTCCCCGGTAGGTGTACCGCCGGGAGGCACGCCCTCGGTGGGTGTGACCCCGGGAGGCACGCCCTCGGTGGGTGTGACCCCGGGAGGCACGCCCTCGGTGGGTGTGGCCCCGGGAGGCACGTCCTCGGTGGGTGTGGCCCCGGGAGGCACGTCCTAGGTGGGTGTGGCCCCGGGCGCTATGTCTCCGGCAGGTGTACCGCCGGAAGGCATGTCCCCAGTAGGTGTACCGCCGGGAGGCACGTCCCCGGTGGCGGGTGTGGCCCCGGGCGCTATCTCTCCGGCAGGTGTGTCCCCGGCAGGTGTGTCCCCGGACGGTATGTCCCCGGGTCGCGGGCTGAGCTGCCTCCGTCCGTGGCTCCACCGTCCCCGTAGCGGCTCCGGTGTCCACAGCACGCTCAGCGCCACCGTCGCCCCCAGCACCACCGCCCATCTCACCTGGGTCGCCTGCCAGTAGGGGTCCTGGGACGTTCCCAGCAGGCCCCACCGGTTCGGGACCAGTACCGCCACCGCGGCCGCCGCCCCCAGCCGGATCGCCGTGGTCCTGCCCACCTCCGCCGTCCGTGTGAAGCGGACGGCGATCGTCGCGAGGGCGAGGGCGGCGCAGGCCATCCCCGCCGCCTCCAGGGTGGCCGGGCCGAGCGCCGGGCGGGTCGGGCCGGGCGTCAGGAGCAGGGCCGCCGCCCACCAAAGGGCCGTCATAGGGGCGGCGACGGCCAGCCGCAGCACGGTTCGCCGCGGGCGGCCCACCGGTGTGGTCGCCGTCGTGTTGCGGGCGGGGTCGTCCAGCAGGAAGGCCAGCCCGAGCGCGCCGGTGAGGGCGGTGAGGCGCAGGACCAGCAGCCCCAGTTCGGCGTCCGGAGCCTCGTCCGGCAGCCGGGTCGTTGAGGCGAGGAGCAGGCCGAGCCCGCCGGCCGCGGTGAGCGCCCGCCAGGGGAGACTGCGCCACACCGGCGGCACCAGGGCGCGCAGCAGGTCCGCCGGTACCCCGCTCGTCTCCGCCTGCGTTACTCCCCGCACTGCTCAGCCTCCTTCGGCACCGCGACCCCCAGCAGCTTCGCGGCCTGGGCGGTCGTCGTCCTCGCGGAGGTCAGTTCCGTCCAGTGGGCCTTGACCCGCGCCGTCATCTCGGCACGCGGGCGGTCCAGCAGCTCCCGGATCACCGTCGTCTGCGGGCCCGACAGGCTCAGTCCGCTCGTCGGGGTCAGAAGCACGCCCGAGCCGCTGGCGCTGTCGTCCAGCCGCACGTTCCGGAAGGTGGCCAGCGGGGTGGGGTCGTTGCCCAGGACCAGCCACATGACGGTCACCGCGCGGGCGTCGCACATCGGTTCGGTCGTCACGTCCTCGGAGCCTCCCACCAGGACCGAGGCGACTCCGACCGCGAACTCCGGGACGCGGTTGCCGCCCCAGCGCGTGCCGACCGTCACCTCGCCCGGCGTGGTGGAGGGGTCCAGGGCGCCGTCGACCTCGACCTCCTCGCTGCTGACGTAGATCCGCTGGCGGATCGTCAGACGGGCCTCAGCCGCCGTACCGCCGGCCCCGGCCCTGACGCGGTCGACGACCCGGGCCCAGTCGGCCCGCACACCGCTCCATTCGGGGAACGAGCAGTACGTCGAGCCGTCGTACGTCGAGCAGGACTGGACCTTCTCCGGGGAGTCGGCCGCCGTCCTGCGCGCCGCCTCGAGGGCTGCCGTGCCGTGCGGGATCTGGCCGATCACCCCGGCCGCGGTGGCCGCGAGGGCGAGCGCGGTCGCCGCCCTGACGGCTCGGGTCCGGCCGCCGGCGACCAGCAGGGCCGCGCAGGCCAGCACGGCGCACAGGCCCGTCACGTACAGGGCGTGCCAGCCGGCCGGGCGGCCGAGCAGGTCGGAGGGGACCGGGTCGCCGCCGCTGGACGTGAAGACCTGGATCGGGTCGAGCAGGCGGACCCACTCTTGGTCGATGCCGATGAGGCCGGAGAACAGGATGCCGAGCACATACACGGCGATGACGAACAGTATGGGCACGAACGTGGAGGGCAGCAGGCGGGCCAGCAGCACGCCGGTGATGCCGGCCAGCAGGACAGTCAGCGGTCCGACGGCCAGCTCCCCGAAGGAGCCGTGCCCGATCGCGCCCGGCTTCAGCGCCTCTCGGGTGAACTCGGCCGCGACGGCGAGCGCGGTGAGCCCCGCGTACGGGAGCACGGACAGCACATGGGCGAGGGTGCGCCGCCAGGGTTCCATGGACAGGACCGCGAACTGCTGCACCGTGCTGTGCTTCCGCGAGCGCAGCGCGGCCGCGTTGGTGCAGATCAGCATGGCGAGGGCGAACAGCAGAGGCGTCGTCTGGGTGCGGCGGTCGACCGTGTTGAGGACGGGGTAGTCGTCCATGCCGTCGTTGCTCATCAGCCGCAGGGCGATGAGGAGGACGAAGAGCGCGAAGAAGACCAGTACCGGGATCTGCTGGAGCAGTTCGCGTGCCTCGAAGCGGGCGAGCGCGATGACGGCTCCGGTGCGGCGGCCCTCGCGCGGCGGCTCGGTGAGAGTGCCGGCGGGTTCCGTGATCGTCGGGGTCGTGGTGCTCATGCCGCCACCTCCGCGTTCTCGCCGTCGAGGGCGAGCAGGTAGCCGTCCTCCAGGGTGGGTTCGAGGAGGTCGGCGCCGGTCGGCGGTTCGCCGATGTTGCGGAAGCTGCCGGTGCCGGTGCGCCATCCGGCCAGGGCTTTCGGGTCGCGTTCCGTACTGCTCCAGACCCGGCCGGCCGCGCGGGCTGTCAGGTCGGCGGGGGTGCCTTCGAAGCGGATGCGGCCCTGGGCCAGCACCACCACGCGATGGCAGAGCATCGCCACGTCCTCCGTCTGGTGGGTGGACAGCAGGACCGTGCGGCCCTCGCCCGCCTGGGCGATCAACTCGCGGAAGCGCATGCGCTGTTCGGGGTCGAGGCCGACGGTCGGCTCGTCCAGCACCAGGAAGCCGGGGTCGCCCACGAGTGCGGCGGCCAGGGCGACGCGCTGCCGCATGCCACCGGACAGCCGCTTGATGCGCTTGCCGCGCACCTCCGAGAGGTCGACGGCCTCCAGCACGCGCCGCACCTCGCTCAGCCGGGCACCGCGGTCGGTCAGCTCCTTGAGGATGGCCACGTAGTCGACGAACTCGAAGGCCGTGAACTCCGGGTGGAATCCGGGGCTCTGGGGCAGATAGCCGAGCGTGCGGCGCAGGGCGAGACGGCCGGACGCGGAGCCGGGGTCGTGCCCCAGGGCCGTGAACTCACCGCCGTCGGGCGGCACGGCCGTGGCCAGCACCCGCAACAGGGTGGTCTTCCCGGCGCCGTTGGGGCCCAGCAGCCCGGTGACGCCACGCGTCAGCCGCAGCGAGACCCCGTCGAGGGCACGGGTCCCGCCGTAGCGCAGGGAGAGGTCGGTGGCCGTCAGGGTGGTGGGGCCGGGGATGGAAGCGCTGGTCATGCGGAACTCCTGGAAGTCGGGTCGGCGGGTGGGGCCGGGAAGTGGGCCGCGAGGGAGGGTGATCGCGTCACCCACCGCAGGGTGGGACCGTCAGCCACGACGGCCGTCCCTACGACGGCGCGTCGCACGAAGGCCGGACCGGCCACGAGAGCGGATGGCCGCGTCACCCACCGCCGGGCGGGACCGTCAGCCACGACGGCCGTCCCTACGACGGCGCGTCGCACGAAGGCCGGGCCGGCCACGAGAGCGGATGGCCGCGTCACGCGCTGCCGCCGTCCGGGAAGCCGGCCAGCGGGCGCGCGTCGAAGCGGTCGCGGGCCTGGTAGAGCAGGAGAGCGGCGAGGGCTGCCACGGCCGCCGCGACCGACTGGCCGACCGCCGTGAACGGGGCGAGCGTGTCGTGGGCGTGCACCTGACTCTGCGCCACCACCAGCAGCGTCACCCACGCGCCGCCGACCAGGGCGGGCGCGACGACCGGGCCCAGGCGGGCGGTCAGCGCGAGTCCCGTCGCGGTGAGGGCGAGCGCGGGCAGCAGCCAGGCCAGGGCCGACAGCCCGTACCCCGGCAGCGCCAGGGTCGCCAGTCCGTTGAACGCCAGGCCCGCGGTGAGCACCGCGACCGTACGGATCATCAGCAGCCGGAAGCCGTGCAGCGGGGCGACGACGGCCATCTCGTACGTCGGGTCCAGGGACGGCCCGTACGACAGGGCGACCCCAACGAGCGGAAGCAGCGGAGCCAGCGCGAGGAACAGCGCGGGCTGGTCCGCCATCCGCACCGCCAGCACTGTCATGACCAGCAGGAACAGCACCGACAGCAGCCAGGAGCGGCGCAGCACCGGTGTCGCCGCCAGCAGCCGCGCGGTGTGGTCGGCCACGCCGAGCCGCACCAGCAGCCGCTCGATCAGGCCCGGCCGCGGCGCGTCCAGCTCGGCGTCCAGCCGCTCCCAGCCGGCGTCCAGCAAGACCGGGTCGGAGGCTTCCGCGAGCCGGGTCCGGCACGGTGCGCACCCGGCGAGGTGGGTGTCGGCGGACCACAGCAGCGGCGGTGCCAACCGGCCGTGCGCGTAAGCCCGCAGGTCCTCTTCAGCCACATGCCACGTCATGCCACGACCTCCCTCGACTGTCCCTCACCCACGCGCCCGCGCGGGCCCACTCCGCACACGTACCGCCTCATGCCAGCGCCTCCCGCAGTTGCTTGCGGGCACGCTGGGCCCGCGTCTTGACGGTGCCGGGCGGGATGCCGAGCAGTACGGCCGCCTCCCGGGTGGTGAGCCCGTCGATGACGGTCGCCTGGAGGACGGCCCGCAGCTCGGGTGAGAGGCGGGTGAGGGCCCCGGCGAGGTCCCCGTGCTCCACCCCCGCGAGCACGCGTTCCTCCGCCGAGGCCTCGTCCCGGTGCCGCAGCCGGGAGAGCGCCTGGCGCAGCCGGCCGCGCGCCCCGTCGCCGCGCACGGCGTCGACCAGGCGGCGCGCTCCGATGCGCCACAGCCAGCCGGCCGCGTCGGCGGAGGAGCCCTCCTCGCGGTAGCGGGCGGTGCCGCGCCACACCGCGAGGAACGTCTCCTGCACGACGTCGTCGACTATCGCGGCGTCCGCGCAGCGGCCGCGCAGGCGCGCGGTCAGCCATGGTGCGTACCGCCGGTACAGCTCCTCGAAGGCGTGACGGTCCCGGTCCGCCGCGATGGCCCGCAGCAGCTCCCCGTCGCTTCTCGTTTCGCTCACATCCCCTCATCGGACGAGCCCCGCCGATCGGTTCACGGTTGGCCGCACAAATTTTTTCTTGACTTGCGCACCCCTCTTGCACCACCCTTTCACTACTCAATTAGTGAAAGGGTGGTTGTCCAGTGGTCGAATACCGCATCGACCGGCACAGCGGCGTGGCCACCTACGTCCAGATCGTCCAGCAGACGAAGCAGGCCCTGCGTCTGGGCATGCTCCGGGCCGGCGACAAGCTGCCCACCGCCCGCGAGGTCGTCGAGGCGACCGCCATCAACCCGAACACCGTGCTGAAGGCGTACCGCGAGCTGGAGCGCGACGGGCTGGTGGAGGCCCGGCGGGGCATCGGCACCTTCGTTCGGCGCGGACTGAACACCACCCCCGCCGACTCGCCCCTGCGCGCGGACCTGGACGCCTGGGCCGTCCGGGCCCGGGAGGCCGCGCTGGACCGCGACGACGTGGCCGCGCTCTTCACGGCCGTACTCGACGAGCACTTCGCCACCGCACCGGACCCGAACGGCGGACGGGGCGCGCAGGACCGACGGGACCGCAACGCCCGGCAGGACCAGCAGGACCCGCGCGGCGAACAAGACCGGCCCGGCAGAAGTGGCCGGCCCGACCAGCACGACCGGCCCGGCGGACACGACCGGCACGACCTGAATCATGGAGACCCCTCATGACCGACACCGCCATGGCGGCAACCGCGCTCGGCAAGCGCTTCGGCCGTCGGGGGGGCTGGGCGCTGCGCGACTGCACGTTCCGCCTCCCCGCCGGGCGCGTCTGTGCCGTGGTCGGCCCGAACGGCGCGGGCAAGTCCACGCTCCTCGCCCTCGCCGCGGGCCTGCTGGCCCCCACCGAGGGCCGGGTCACCGTCCTCGGTACGGATCCCGCGTCCGCACGCGCACGTGTCGCTTACGTCGCCCAGGACAAACCGCTGTACCCGCAACTGTCCGTCGCCGAGACCCTGCTCGTGGGCGCCGATCTCAACCCGGGGCGCTGGGACGCAGAGACCGCCGAGCGAATCGTTTCCGCGGGCGATCTCGACCCCGGGAAGAAGATCCGCTCCCTCTCCGGCGGCCAGCGCACCCGGGTCGCGCTCGCCCTGGCTCTCGCCAAGCGGCCCGAACTGCTCCTCCTAGACGAGCCGATCGCCGACCTCGACCCGCTGGCCCGGCACGAGCTGATGGGCACCCTGATGGCGGGGGCGGCGCAGTACGGCACGACGATCGTGATGTCGTCCCACGTGGTCGCCGAGCTCGAGGACTCCTGCGACCACCTGCTGCTGGTCGGCGGCGGCCGGGTGCGGCTCGCCGGTGAGATCGACGACCTGCTCGCCGCCCACACGCGCGTGAGCACCCTCGCGGACACCGCCCGGCCCACCCCGGACGGCTCCCCGGACGGTTCCCCGGGCCACTCACCGCAACTGGCCCCGCACACGGTCGTCGAGTCCCGGGTCACCGGCCGCCAGCTCACCGCCCTGGTGCGCCCCGCCGGCCCGCTCGCCGACGGCTGGCGCACCTCGACGCCCTCCCTGGAGGAACTCGTCCTCGCCTACCTGCGCAACCCGCAGGCCGCCCCGCTCGTCCCGGCCGAGCCCGAGGAGGCCGCCGTATGACCGCACTCTCCCTCTCGCCGGCCGCCTCGAAGTCGTCGAGGACCAGCCGCGGAGCCCGCTGGCTGTTCCGTCTGCACCGGCCCGCCCTGTACGTCTGGATCGGCCTCGTCGCCGTACTCGCCCTCGGTCTGTTGTGGCTGTGGGGTCCGCTGACCGACTCGGCGGCCGCGGCCTGGCGGCAGTACCGGTCCGAATGCGCCGACGGCAACCCCTGCACGTACGACCAGAACGCGATCCTCCGCTACAAGAGCGTGTACATGTACACGACCAACGCGCTGACCGGGCTCCCGTTCCTCGTCGCCGCCTGGGCGGGCGCCTCCCTGTTCGGCCGTGAGCTGGAGCACGGAACCGCGCAGCTCGCCTGGACGCAGGGCCTGTCCCCGGCCCGCTGGCTGGCCACCAAGCTGGCCGTGCCCACGGTCCTGGTCGGCGCGGGCACCGGCCTGCTGGTCGCGCTGCACCGCCTGATGTGGTCGGCGGGCGACGGCCGGATCGACACCGCCAAGACCTGGTACGACAACCCGACCCTGCACACCAACGGCCCCACCACGGTCGCCTTCGCCCTGACCGGCCTGGCCGCAGGCGCCCTCGCGGGCCTGCTGCTGCGCCGTACGCTGCCCGCGCTGACGCTCGCCCTCGGCTTCGTCGCAGCCGTGCGGTTCCTGGCCGACCAGGCCATGCCTCACCTGTGGCCGGCCGTCACCCGTGTCACCAGCCTCGCCGACGGCTACCGGGGCTCGGGCCTGGGCGTCGACTCGGGCCTGGTCACCTCCACCGGCGCGCACATCGCCGACCCCGGCTGCGGGCCGACCTCCGTCGTCCCCGGCTGCGAAGAGGTGTACGCCGAACTGCACGCCACCGGCTTCTACGCCACCTACCACCCCGAGTCCCACTACTGGCCCCTCCAGCTGACCACGACCGCCCTCGTGCTGGCCGTGGCCGCCGCCCTCGCCTTTGCCGCGTTCGTCCTGCTCAGGCGCTCGACCGCCACCGTCCCGCGCGCGGGACGGGAGGCCGCCGTATGAGCGCGGTCGCCGAGCAGGGCCCGCCGCCCGGCGGACCCGTCCACCGGGCCGGGGCGGACGACCGTACGAGCGGGCACATGAACAGGCGCGCGGCCGGGCACACAGACCGGCACACGGTCGGCCGCACCGCCTGGGGCACCGCCCGCACCGTGCTGCGCCTGCACCGCACCGCCCTTCTCGTCTGGGCCACCGCCGTGGTGGTCCTCAGCGGCTGGCTGGTGTGGCTCACCGAGGTCGGCGTCAAGGAGGAGCTCGCGGAGTGGGAGGCCTGCGCCCGTGCGGAGCAGGACCTGTGCGACATGGCGGTCGGCTGGGTCGGCTACAGCGAGTCGCTCGGCTGGGCCGGCCTGCTGATCTCGTACCTGTTCCTCGCCGTGGCCGCCTTCGCGGGCGGCGCGCTGGTCGGCCGCGAGCTGGAGAACGGCACCGCCCGCCTCGCCTGGACCCAGGGCATCACCCCCGCCCGCTGGCTCACCGCCAAGCTCGCCGTCCCCGCGCTCGTCCTGACCGCCGGCGCCACCGCGCTGGTCCTGGTGTACCGCTGGGCCTGGGGTGCCCACCGCAATCTGACGTACAACGGGTGGATGGGCGACGACGCCTATCTCTCACGCGGCCCGGCCACCCTCGCGTACGCCCTCTGCGCGCTCGCCCTCGGCGCGTTCACCGCGCTCCTGCTGCGCCGCGCGCTGCCCGCACTGGTCGTCTCCGTCGCCGCGACCGGACTGCTCGCCTTCGTCCTGGCGCAGTACCGCGGTTCCTTCTGGCCCGCTCTCACCCGCACGTCGGTGGCGAACGGGGCCGACCCTCCCGACAACGCGTGGGAGCTGGAGAGCGGTGCGCTGGTCCACGGGCACCGCACCCCCGACGTCGACTACTGGCGGTGCGACGGCACGGCCGCCGAGACCCGGCGCTGCCTCGACGACCTGGGCATCACCGGCTACTACACGACCTACCACCCCGAGTCCCACTACTGGCCGATCCACCTCGTGGAGACCGGCATCGTCCTGGCCGTCGCCGCCCTCGCGACCGCCGCCGCGTTCCTCCTCCTCCGCCGCCGCACGGCGAGCGCCACCGCGGCCTGACCCGCGCCCGGACCGGTGTGTGCGGGTCCCTCCACGGGAGGAGTGGAGGGACCCGCACACACGCGTGGACCGCACTCGGGACGGCACCACCCCCGGGCCGGCCGCGCACCACCCCCTGGGCCACACCCCGCCGGACCCCGTTCCCACGCCGGAGCCCGCCCCCGGCCACTCCCGCGCACTCCCGCTCCACGACGTCGACCTCCACGACATCGACCCCCGCGAGCCGCCCCCCGATATCCCGCAGGCCATGTCTCCGTAACCATCGGTTAAGACGGCCTTGCGACGCTCGGCGAATGAAGCCCGCCGTGCCCGAGCCTTCGCCGCCTCCCGGGGGAAATCGGCCCCCAGGAGACTCCACAGCGATCCCGCCCGCACGTTCCGACGCGCCGGTCACGCTCCTGGCGCGGAAGAATGGGTCCATGAGCCAGTCAGACGCCCATGCCGAGGTCCAGCACGCGCAGCCCTCCGTGGGCTCCATAGCCGCGCACCGCCCGCACACCGTCTCCGCGGTGGTCTCCGATCTCGAGCCCGACATCGACGCCGACCTCGACACGTACGAGGAGGCGCCGTACGACGGCCCGCAGTTGCCGCAGGGCCGCTTCCTCGACCGGGAACGCAGCTGGCTCGCGTTCAACGAGCGCGTTCTGGAACTCGCCGAGGATCCGAACACGCCCCTCCTCGAGCGGGCCAACTTCCTCGCCATCTTCGCCAGCAACCTGGACGAGTTCTTCATGGTCCGGGTGGCCGGTCTGAAGCGCCGGATCGCCACCGGGGTCGCCACCCGCTCCGCCTCCGGTCTCCAGCCGCGCGAGGTGCTGGAGATGATCTGGGCCCGCTCGCGCGAGCTCATGGCCCGGCATGCCGCGACCTACCACGAGGACATCGCGCCCGCCCTCGCGGAGGAGGGCATCCACCTGGTCCGCTGGAGCGAGCTGACGGAGAAGGAGCAGGCGCGCCTCTTCACGCTCTTCCGGCACCAGATCTTCCCGGTGCTCACCCCCCTCGCCGTCGACCCCGCGCACCCCTTCCCGTACATCTCGGGTCTCTCGCTGAACCTCGCGGTCGTCGTGCGCAACCCGGTCAGCGGCCACAAGCACTTCGCGCGCGTCAAGGTGCCGCCGCTGCTGTCCCGCTTCCTGGAGAGCTCTCCCGGCCGGTACGTCCCGATCGAGGACATCATCGGCGCGCACCTGGAGGAGCTGTTCCCGGGCATGGAGGTGCTGGAGCACCACGCGTTCCGGCTCACCCGCAACGAGGACCTCGAGGTCGAGGAGGACGACGCCGAGAACCTCCTCCAGGCCCTGGAGAAGGAGCTCATGCGGCGCCGCTTCGGGCCGCCGGTGCGCCTCGAGGTCGAGGAGTCCATCGACCGCGAGGTGCTGGACCTGCTGGTGCGCGAGCTGAAGATCAGCGAGGCCGAGGTCTACCCGCTGCCGGGCCCGCTCGACCTCACCGGTCTCTTCCGCATCTCCGGCCTCGACCGACCGGAGCTGAAGTACAAGAAGTTCATCGCCGGCACCCACCGGGACCTCGCCGAGGTCGAGTCGGCGTCCCCGCCGGACATCTTCGCGGCCCTGCGCAGCCGGGACGTCCTGCTGCACCACCCGTACGACTCGTTCTCGACGTCCGTGCAGGCGTTCCTGGAGCAGGCGGCGCTGGACCCGGACGTCCTCGCCATCAAGCAGACCCTGTACCGGACCTCGGGCGACTCCCCGATAGTCGACGCGCTCATCGAGGCCGCCGAGTCCGGCAAGCAGGTCCTCGTCCTCGTCGAGATCAAGGCCCGCTTCGACGAGCACGCCAACATCAAGTGGGCGCGCAAGCTGGAGGAGGCCGGCTGCCACGTCGTCTACGGCCTCGTCGGCCTCAAGACGCACTGCAAGCTGTCGCTGGTGGTCCGTCAGGAAGGCGACACGCTACGGCGTTACTGCCACGTCGGCACCGGCAACTACCACCCGAAGACGGCCCGGCTCTACGAGGACCTCGGCCTGCTGACCGCGGACCCACAGGTCGGCGCGGACCTGTCCGACCTGTTCAACCGGCTCTCCGGGTACTCCCGCCGAGAGACCTACCGCCGTCTCCTCGTCGCTCCCAAGTCCCTGCGGGACGGCCTGATCGCCCGCATCGACAAGGAGATCCAGCACCACCGCGCCGGACGGCCCGCGCACGTCCGCATCAAGGTCAACTCGATCGTCGACGAAGCCCTCATCGACTCCCTCTACCGCGCGTCCCAGGCGGGCGTGCAGGTCGACGTGTGGGTGCGCGGCATCTGCGCGGTGCGCCCGGGCGTGCCGGGCCTGTCGGACAACATCCGGGTCCGCTCCATCCTCGGCCGTTTCCTGGAGCACTCCCGGATCTTCGGGTTCGGCAACGGCGGGGAGCCCGAGGTGTGGATCGGCAGCGCCGACATGATGCACCGCAACCTCGACCGCCGTATCGAAGCCCTGGTCAGGGTCACCGACCCGGGTCACCGGGCGTCCCTGAACCGGTTCCTGGAGACGGGCATGTCCGAGTCCACCGCCTCCTGGCACCTCGGCCCGGACGGCGAGTGGATCAGGCACGCGACCGACGCGGACGGCGCGCCCCTGCGCAACGTCCAGGAGATGCTCATAGACGCCCGGAGGCGCCGGCGTGGCACAGCGACACCATGACCTGACGGACCCCACGGCCGGGCCCGTGACCACGGGGGACGCCCTCGCGGGCTACCTCAGGGGCCAGGCCACGGAGTTCCTCCGCGCACTGCGCCTGCACCGGGAGACGGGGGGCGCCCCGTCGAACGGCCCGTCGAACGGCTCGGCGAGCGCCTCGGCAGCCGGTGCGGGCGTCGCGGCGAGCAGCACGGAGGCACGCGTCGACGCGGCGCGTGCCCTGCGCCGCTCGGCCCGTCGCATCAGCGGCAGCCTGCACACCTTCCGGCCGCTCCTCGAGCCCGAGTGGTCTGAGGGCATCCGCCCCGAACTGGCTTGGCTGTCCGGCACATTGGCCCTGGAGCACGCGTACGGGGCGCGCCTGGAACGGCTGCTGCTGGCGCTGAACCGGCTGTCGGGCCCGCCGCCCGTACCGACCCAACTGGCCGGCCCGGCAGGCCCGGGCGCGGGCGGCCGTGCCGCCGCCCACCCGGCGGCCCCGGACCGCGGCAACCTCACCGTGGGCGCGGCGAAGGCGGGCGCCCTCCTGGACCGGCAGCTGACCCTGGCCCGCACCCGGGCCCACTCCACCGCTCTGCAGGCGCTGGGCTCCTCCCGCTTCCACGCCGTCGCGGACAAGGTCGCCGTCCTCGCCAGCGAGGTCCCCCTCGCCTCCACCGCCGCCGGAACCGACCTGCGGCCCCTCGCCAGGGCGGCCGAGGAACGCCTCGCCGACGCGGTCACCGCGCTGCCGCTCGTCACCGCGGGCAGCCCCTACAACGCGGAGGCCCTGATCCACGGCCTCTCCCCGGACCCGGCCCCGCACCCGCAGGACGCGCCCTGGCACCAGGTCCGCCTGCTGCTGCGGCTGCACCGGTACGCCTGCGAGGTCGTACACGGCCGGGGCACCCCCCTGGATGTCCGCCTGCTCACGGCGGGTGAGGCCCTCGACCGGCACCGCGACGCCTCCGAGGCCTCCTCCGCCGCGGCCCAGGCGGCCCGCACGCCCCGTATCGCGCCCGCGACGGCGTACGCGCTCGGCGTGCTGCACGCGGACCAGCGGCATGAGGTGGAGGCGGCACGGTACGCGTTCCAGCGCTCGTGGCAGAAGCAGACCATCGGCGCACCCTGACCGGACAGGTGGTGAGGACCAGGATGAGCACCGCGGACAACTCCGAAGGAATCCACGAAGCAATCCACGAAGGCACCCCCGCCGGCATCCCCGGCGACGCCCTCCACGGCATCTCCGACGAGACCCCGGCCGAGATCCCCGACGACACCCCCGTCCTGGCGGCCGGCTGTGTGCTGTGGCGCCGCTCCCCGGCGGACGGCGGGCTGGAGCTCTGTCTCGTCCACCGTCCCAAGTACGACGACTGGTCGCACCCCAAGGGCAAACTGAAACGTGGCGAGGATCCGCTCGCGGGCGCGCTGCGCGAGGTCGAGGAGGAGACCGGCCACCGGGCCGCACCCGGCGCCGGGCTGCCGACCGTGCACTACGAGGCGAACGGCCGTCCCAAACAGGTCCGCTACTGGGCGGCCGAGGCGGTGTCCGGGTCGTTCAGCCCGAACGACGAGGTCGACCGGCTCCTGTGGCTCGCTCCGCCGGCCGCCCGCGACCGGCTCACCCAGCCGAGGGACCGCACCCTCGTGGACGCCCTGCTGCAGGTCCTGCACCTGGCATAACGGTCGCACGGACCCGGCGGCCGCCGGAATCACTCCGTGTCCTCGACGTAAGCGTTCCGTGACCTAACCGCACCGTCCCCAGGGGTTCACCCCCCGTTCACTCGCGCCCGTAGGCGCCTTCACCTGATCTGCCTAATTTCGGCCTTACACGGTGCGATGCGCGACCCGGGGGGTCGTGTCCGTACCGAGCAGACTTCTGCATACTCCGCACGCCGCCGGATTTCAGGACGGCGGCTCCTGGAAGGATCTTCCTCAAGTGAAGCTTCAGCGCATGAACCGGCGGGCTCTCTCCCTCGGTGCTCTCGCCGTCTCCGGCGCCCTGGCCCTCACGGCGTGCGGCTCCGACGACACCGGCTCCAGCAGCGGCAGCAGCTCCTCCGCCACCGCGGCCTCCGGCTCCATCAAGTGTGACGACGCCAAGGGCCAGCTCCTCGCCGACGGCTCCTCCGCGCAGAAGAACGCGATCGACGCGTGGGTCAAGAACTTCACGCAGGCCTGCTCGGGCGTCCAGGTCAACTACAAGGGTTCCGGCTCCGGCGCCGGTGTCACCGCGTTCACGCAGGGCCAGGTCGCCTTCGCCGGCTCGGACTCCGCGCTGAAGCCCGACGCCGTCGCCGCCTCCAAGTCGGTCTGCACCGGCGGCCAGGGCATCGACCTGCCGATGGTGGCCGGCCCGATCGCCGTCGCCTTCAACATCTCGGGCGTGGACAGCCTGACGCTCGACGCCGCGACGATCGCCAAGATCTTCGACGGCAAGATCACCAACTGGAACGACAAGGCCATCGCGGCGCTCAACGCCGGCGTGACGCTGCCCGACCTGAAGATCCAGCCGTACCACCGCTCCGACGAGTCCGGCACCACGGACAACTTCACCAAGTACCTGATCGCCGCCACCCCGGACAACTGGAAGTACTCCGGCGGCAAGGCCTGGCAGGCCAAGGGCGGCCAGGCCGCGGCCGGCTCCTCCGGTGTCGCCCAGGGCGTCAAGCAGACCAACGGCGCGATCGGCTACATGGAGCTGTCGTACGCCAAGGACGGTCTCGGCACCGTCGCCGTCAACACGGGCGCCTCGGCCCCGGTCAAGCCCTCCTCCGACGGCGCCACCAAGGCCGTCGCCGCCGCGCAGGTCGTCGGCACCGGCAGCGACCTGTCGCTGAAGCTGGACTACAACACCAAGGCCGACGGCGCCTACCCGCTCACCCTGGTCACGTACGAGATCGCCTGCGACAAGGGCAACAAGGCCGCCACCCTGCCGGCCACCAAGGCGTTCCTGCGCTACATCGCCAGCGAGGACGGCCAGGGCATCCTCTCGGGCATCGACTACGCGCCGATCCCCGACGCCATCATCTCCAAGGTCCGCACCACCGTCGAGGGCCTGAGCTAGTTCCAGTGGTGGGGGGCCGGGGCGGGGGCCCCCCCGGCCCGGCCGCGCCCCCCCCCGGCCGCCCCCCCCCGGGGCCGCGCCCAAACCCGCCCCCCCCCCAGCCCCCCCCCC
>NZ_JBHWUU010000074.1:0-24402 GCF_042737375.1 Streptomyces sp. NPDC060000 | reverse complement strand
CAACGCGCCGATCCCCGCCGCAATAATCACAATGGTCCCCACCCCCGTCGAGGGCTTTAGATTGTTCCTGGGTGGCGGTCGGGCGCGGGTTCCCACCGGGCCCGCACCGCACCCGTCCGGTGCACCGCCGCCAGGGGCCGTCCGCAAACCCGGCCCCACCCGAGCCGCCCCCACACCGCAGGCGGCTCCGCAGACCGGAGACCTCCATGGACATATCGACACAGAACAAAGACACGGACGACACCCCACCCCCCACGGCCCCGCCGCCCGTGACAGCGGAGCAGAAGCGCGCGGCCCGCGGCGCCACCCGACCCGGTGACCGGATCTTCCTCGGTCTCTCCCGCGGCTCGGGCATCTTCCTGTTGGTGATCATGGCCGCGATCGCGGTCTTCCTCACCTACCGTGCGACCCTTGCCATCAGCAAGGACGACGCCAACTTCCTGACCACGTTCGAGTGGAACACCGGCCTGGTCCCGCCGAAGTTCGGCATCGCGGTCCTCGCCTTCGGCACGGTGGTCTCCTCGATCATCGCGATGGTCATCGCGGTCCCGATCGCCGTCTCGATCGCCCTCTTCATCACCCACTACGCCCCGCGCCGGATGAGCAGTCCCGTCTCGTACGTGATCGACCTGCTCGCCGCCGTGCCGTCCATCGTGTACGGCCTCTGGGGCGCCCTGGTCCTCGTACCGCACATGAACGGTCTGTTCGGCTGGCTGAACGACTACCTGGGCTGGACCGGCGTCTTCTCCTGGGACGACGGCGCCCCGCGCTCGATGCTCACGGTGGGCATCCTGCTGGCCGTGATGATCCTGCCGGTCATCACCAACGTCAGCCGCGAGGTCTTCCGCCAGGTACCGCAGATGCACGAGGAGGCGGCCCTGGCGCTCGGCGCCACCCGCTGGGAGGTCATCCGCATGTCGGTGCTCCCCTTCGGCCGCTCCGGAGTCATCTCGGCCTCGATGCTGGGCCTCGGCCGCGCGCTGGGCGAGACGATGGCCGTGGCCACGGTCCTCTCCCCCGACTTCGACATCCACGCCAGCCTCCTCAACCCCGGTGGCGGCACCTTCGCCCAGAACATCGCCAGCAAGTTCAACGAGGCGACGGAGTTCGGCCGTGACGCGCTCATCGCCTCCGGTCTGGTCCTGTTCGTCATCACCCTGCTGGTCAACGGCGCGGCACGCATGATCATCGCCCGCCGCAGTGAGTACTCGGGGGCCAACGCATGAGCCACGCAGCAGCAGTAGCCGACAAGTCCCCGAACTCGCTCCACGCGGCCAGCCTGCCGAGGTGGTCCCCCTGGGCCATCGCGGGCGGTTCGCTCGTCCTCGCGATCGCCATCGGCCTCGCCGGCGGCCTGGACAACAAGGTCCAGTGGGGCCTGATCGCCGGTCTCCTCTTCGTCTTCGGCACCTTCGGCATCGCCGCGAAGGTGGAGGGCCGCCGCCAGGCGAAGGACCGGGTCGCGACCAGTCTGGTCTGGGTGGCGTTCGTCCTGGCCGTGGTCCCGCTGGTCTCCCTCCTCTGGACGACGATCCAGCGCGGCGTGAAGGTCCTCGACTTCTACTTCCTCACCCACTCCATGGGCGTGGTGGCGGACAGCGAGCCGGGCGGCGGCATCTACCACGCAATTCTCGGCAGCCTGGAGCAGGTGGGCCTGGCGACCGCGATCGGTGCCCCGGTCGGCATCCTGACGGCGATCTACCTGGTGGAGTACGGCCGCGGCGCCCTGGCGAAGTCGGTCACGTTCTTCGTGGACGTCATGACGGGCATCCCGTCGATCGTGGCGGGTCTGTTCATCCTCAGCCTGATGCTGATGTTCGACATGCAACCCTTCGGCTTCGCGGGCTCCCTCGCCCTGGCGATCCTGATGATGCCGGTCGTCGTACGCTCAACAGAGGAAATGCTGAAGCTGGTCCCGAACGAGCTGCGCGAGGCGTCGCTCGCCCTCGGCGTCCCGAAGTGGCGCACGATCCTGAAGGTGGTAGTCCCGACCTCGATCGGAGGCATCATCACGGGCGTGATGCTGGCGATCGCCCGTATCGCGGGCGAGACGGCGCCGGTCCTCCTCCTCGTCTTCGGTAACCCGTTCATCAACGCGAACCCCTTCGAGGGCGCGCAGGCGTCGCTCCCGCTGTACATCTACCAGCAGTACTCACAGAGTGCGGGTTCGACCGCGGCCTACGACCGAGCCTGGGCGGCGTCGCTCACGCTGATCGCCTTCGTGATGATCCTCAACCTGGTGGCCCGCGGCATCGCCCGCTGGAAGGCCCCGAAGACCGGTCGCTGAAGCAGCGATCCGCGGCTACAGGCTGCCGCACGGGACCCCCTCAGCGACTGACTGGAAGTGAAGTAGAGAAAATGGCGAAGCGAATCGACGTAAGCGGACTGACCGCCTACTACGGATCCCACAAGGCGATCGAGGACATCTCGATGACGGTCGAACCGCGCTCGGTGACGGCCTTCATCGGCCCCTCCGGCTGCGGCAAGTCGACGTTCCTGCGCACGCTGAACCGTATGCACGAGGTGACCTCGGGCGGCCGGGTCGAGGGCAAGGTACTCCTCGACGACGAGGACCTGTACGCGGCGGGTGTGGACCCCGTCTCGGTCCGCCGCGAGGTCGGCATGGTCTTCCAGCGCCCGAACCCGTTCCCCACCATGTCGATCTTCGACAACGTGGCGGCCGGCCTGCGCCTCAACGGCTCCTACAAGAAGAACGAACTGGCGGACGTCGTCGAGAAGTCCCTCCAGGGCGCGAACCTCTGGAACGAGGTCAAGGACCGCCTGAACAAGCCCGGCTCGGGCCTCTCGGGCGGCCAGCAGCAGCGGCTGTGCATCGCCCGCGCCATCGCGGTGGAGCCGAAGGTCCTGCTGATGGACGAGCCGTGCTCGGCCCTGGACCCCATCTCCACCCTGGCGATCGAGGACCTGATCGGCGAGCTCAAGGAACGCTTCACGATCGTCATCGTGACGCACAACATGCAGCAGGCCGCGCGCGTCTCGGACCGCACGGCCTTCTTCAACCTGTCGGCCGTCGGCCAGCCCGGCAAGCTCATCGAGATCGACGACACGGAACGGATCTTCTCCAACCCGTCGGTCCAGGCCACGGAGGACTACATCTCAGGCCGCTTCGGCTGAGCCGCACCCCCGAACCCCTCGCGGTGCTGCATGGCGGTGCCACCGCGAGGACGCAAAGGGCCCGCCCCTCGGCTCGGGGGGCGGGCCCACGCGTTTCGCCTCCGGCGGGGCGGACGGGGAGTGAAGCGAAGCCCCGGGACGCAGGGGGGCGAGGCCCCGGGACGCAGGAGGCGGAGCCCCGGCGGAGGCGCAGGAGGCGAAGCCCCGGTGCGCAGGGGCGAAGCCCCCGCCCGCCGGGGTCCGGGGCAGAGCCCCGTGCCGGGAACCCCCCTCCCCCACCGAATCGGGCGGGCAGACGGGCGGAAGCCCCCCTACAGAAACGCCAGGTCCACGATCCAGAACGCGCACGCCGCGACAAGCCCCGCCGCAGGCATCGTGATGAACCAGCCAAGGACGATGTTCTTGGCAACACCCCACCGCACGGCATTGATCCGCTTGGTCGCCCCGACACCCATGATCGCCGAGGTGATCACATGCGTGGTCGAGATCGGCGCCTTGAACAGAAACGCCGTGGTGAACATGATCGACGCCCCGGTCGTCTCCGCGGCGAACCCCTGCGGCGGATCAAGCTCGATGATCTTCCGCCCAAGGGTCCGCATGATCCGCCACCCACCCGCGTACGTCCCCAGCGAGAGCATCACCGCGCAAGCGATCTTCACCCACACCGGGATCGGATCGTCGGCCCCCTGTACATCGCCGATGACGAGGGCCATCACCACGATGCCCATCGTCTTCTGCGCGTCCTGAAGACCGTGCCCCAGCGCCATACCCGCGGCCGAGACGGTCTGGGCGATCCGGAAGCCCCGCTTGGCCTTGTGCGGATTGGCACGCCGGAATATCCACAGAATGGCCGTCATCACCAGATAACCGACGATGAGCCCCACCACCGGCGAGATGAACATCGGAATGACGACCTTGTCGAGCACGCCGGACCAGATGACCTCCGTACCACCGGCGAGCGCGGCGCCGACCATGCCGCCGAACAGCGCGTGCGAGGACGACGAAGGCAGCCCGAAGTACCAGGTGACGAGGTTCCAGACGATCGCCCCGATCAGCGCGGCGAAGAGGATCCCCATCCCCTTCGACCCGTCGGGCGTCTCGATCAGCCCCTTGCTGACGGTGTGCGCGACCCCGCTCCCGAGGAACGCGCCGGCGAGGTTCATCACCGCGGCCATGGCCAGCGCCGCCCGGGGCGTCAGCGCCCGGGTCGAGACGGACGTGGCGATGGCGTTCGCGGAGTCGTGAAAGCCGTTCGTGTAAGTGAATCCGAGCGCGACGCCAATGGTCACGATCAGAGCAAAGGTGTCCATGAAGGGCTCAGGACTCCTTGACCGCGATGGTCTCCACCGTGTTGGCCACGTGCTCGAAGGCGTCGGCGGCCTCCTCCAGCACATCCACGATCTGCTTCAGCTTGAGCACCTCGATGGCCTCGTACTTGCCGTTGAAGAGATGCGCGAGCAGCTTCCGGTGGATCTGGTCGGCCTGGTTCTCGAGCCGGTTGACCTCGATCCAGTACTCGGTGAGGTTCGCCATGGTCCGCAGGTTCGGCATGGCCTCGGCGGTCAGCTCCGCCGCCCGCGCCAGCACCTCGATCTGCTGCTCGACGCCCTTGGGCAGTTCCTCGACGTTGTAGAGGACGACCAGGTCGACGGCCTCCTCCATGAAGTCCATGATGTCGTCGAGCGAGGACGCGAGGTTGTAGATGTCCTCGCGGTCGAAGGGCGTGATGAACGAGGAGTTCAGCTGGTGGAAGATCGCATGCGTGGCGTCGTCACCTGCGTGTTCCGCGGCCCGCATACGCTCCGCGATCTCGGCCCGGCCGGCGGGGTCCGCCCCGAGCAGTTCCATCAGGAGTTTCGAGCCCGTGACGATGTTGTCCGCGGACGCGGCGAACATGTCGTAGAAGCTCGTCTCCCTGGGGGTCAGACGAAAGCGCACGTGGGGTCCTCAGGATGCATCGGTTTCGGTCAGGCTGATGCTAGGCGCATCATCCGGCCACGGCTAATGGGCCGTCCCCCAGTGTCGCTTATCGGGCAGAGCGACCGGGAGGGGGGCGACCGGCAGCGGGAAGACCGGCGAAAACCCCTGCTCGGGCCGTATACCCACCGAAGTTCGGTACGATATACCCAGTAGGGGTATACGTGTGGAGCCGGAGCGCTGGAGGACACGATGACGACCACAGAGGCCGGCGAGCCCGCAGCCGTCCCGACCGGTTCCACGACCGACCCGGAGCACGCGCCCGGGGCGGTTCACGGATACCACAAACAGAAGGACGAGCACCTCAAGCGCCTGCGCCGCATCGAGGGCCAGATCCGCGGTCTCCAGCGCATGGTCGACGAGGACACCTACTGCATCGACATACTCACCCAGGTGTCCGCCTCCACCAAGGCCCTGCAGTCGTTCGCGCTGCAACTCCTGGAGGAACACCTGCGGCACTGCGTCGCCGACGCGGCCCTCAGGGGCGGCGACGAGATCGACGCGAAGGTGGAAGAGGCGACGAAGGCCATCGGCCGTCTACTGCGCACCTGACCCGCCGCGGCCCGCACCCGGACCGGACCCCGGACCGGCTCCCCGCTCCTCCCCCACCCGCAGCACCAGGTCGATGCTCTCGAGACTGAGCCGTTCCTCCCCGGCCGCCGACGCGGCGATGATCAGCTCCCCGCACAACTCGATCTCGGCGAGGGCCACGTGGTCCTGAACTGCCGTACCGCCGCCCGGAGTCACGCGCATCACCTCGTCTCTGCCGTCACCGGCTTCCTAGAGTAGGGAGCGCCATACACCGCGCGCATGGCACGGACGGGCTAGTCCTTGTGCCGATCCTGTGGCCGAAAACGCTCGCCGCGGCCCGCACACCAGCCCGCCCGCGCCGCACACCGACCCGCCCGGCCCCCTGCCTCGCCCCGCCTCGACCCGCCCGATGCGCGCCCCGGCCGATCCACCGGCCCGCGTACCACCCCGCCCCGTCCCGCGCCCCGAAGCACTCGGCAGAGACGACTCACTCCTCCGCGATCCGCCCCGCGTAGATGTCCCGGGCGGCAGGCAGCCGCACCTCGACGGGCGTCCCGAAGTCGTACAGCAGGATCGTGGAGGCCACCGCGACAGCCTTCTTCCGCTGCCCGTTCACAAAGCTGAACCGGTGCCGGACCTTACGGATGCGCCCCTGGTCGTCGAGGTAGACGTCGAACGGCACCCGTGCCGTGGCGAACCCTTTCGCCGCCGCCCGCAGCGAATCCCGCCCGCCCGCCGACGCGTCCCGCGCGGCCACGGCCAGATCGGCGGTCCCGCGGTAGTGCCGCACCGCCGTCCCCGCCACCTCGGTCCTCCCCACGTACGTCGCCGTACGCGTCCCCCGCAGCACCTCGGCGGCGGCGAACGGATCCGTGGCCCCGCCGGTCACGAGGTTCCCGTCGGACAGGGCCGCCGTCTCCACCCGCACCCACTTGTCGTCCGGCACCCCGTCCCGGTTCTTCATGAACAGGGCCCCGGGCGCGAGGAGTTCGGTGATGGGGCGGTGCTCACTGGCCCCGGCCGGATCCTGCGGCAGCAGCACCTTCAGCTCCCCGAGCTGCTTGCGGTAGTCGTACGCGCCCTGGCCCCGGATGGTCACCCGGGTCCCGCCGGTCGCCATCTCCATCGACGTGCGCGCCTTCGACGTACCCGCCTCGACGAGGGTGTCGGCGGCCCGGCGCAACGTCTCGACGGGATCGGCCGCCCGGCCGTCCTGCGCGGCGGCCCCGCCACCGGAACACCCGCCGGCACCCGCGCAGACCCCAGCCACGAGCCCCCAAAGGACCACCGCACCCATCAGCCCGCGCCGCCGCTCCGCCATGGACTGTGCACCCCCCACCGGTACGTCCGTCACGGGACCCCTGTCGTTCCGGTTAACGACGGGTAAGTGCCCCCGTCACGCTGAGCCGTAGGTCTGCGACCGCCATACGGGTTCCCTTGCCGAACCTGGGTAACGTTGTCCTTGTGACGCAGCAGGACGGCTCGGCCCATCCCCGCACCGACGGGGAACACAGCACCACGACCGTCGAACAGGGCAGGTTCTGCCTCGCCCGCTGCACCTGCGGCTGGCGCGGCCCGGCCCGCAGGGCGAGAAGCATGGCGAGAACGGACGGGGAGCGCCACACCCGCGGCTGACCGGCTGACGTCACCGTTCCGTCACCGCCGGCGCCCGCCGGAACCCGTGGTCCCATGACCCCGTCTCGCTCCATGAAGCCGACAGGCGTTCGAGGGAAGGCGCAAGAACATGGAACGGCGTACGTTCATCGCGGGCGGCACGGCCGCGGTCGCGGCGGCAGCGGCCGCGTGCAAGGCCAACGGCAGCGGTGCGGGCGCCGCCGCCTCGGCCACCGGGGACACCACGACGACCCCGCTGACCACGACCAGCGTCGCCGCCCCCGCCAACTGGGCAGCGCTGGCCCGCGACCTGGACGGCACCCTGGTCCGCCCCGGCGAGGCCTCCTGGGCCGCGGCCCGCCAGCTCTACAACACCCGCTTCGACAGCCTCAAGCCGGCGGCGGTGGCCTACGTCGCCCACGCCGACGACATCCGCACCGTGCTGGCGTACGCCCGCGCCCACAAGATCAAGGCCGCGATCCGCAACGGCGGCCATTCCTACGGCGGCTGGTCCTCGGGCGACGGCCGGCTGATCGTCGACGTCTCCAAGCTGAACCGGATCCGGGCGAGCGGCACCTCGGCGGTGGTCGGCGCGGGCTCGAAGCTGATCGACGTCTACCGTGCGCTCGCCGCGAAGGGCGTGACGATCCCGGCGGGCTCCTGCCCCACGGTCGGTGTCTCCGGCCTGGTCCTCGGCGGCGGCCACGGCGTCGTCTCCCGCGCCTACGGCCTGACCTGCGACAGCCTCACCCGGGCCACGATCATCACCGCGGACGGCAAGCAGCTCACCGCCGACGCGACGACGAACAAGGACCTGTTCTGGGCCCTGCGCGGGGCCGGCAACGGCAACTTCGGCATCGTCACGGAACTGGAGTTCAGGACCCACCCCGCGCCCCAGGCGGTGACGGGCTACCTCACCTGGCCCTGGTCGAAAGCGGCCGCGGTGGTGAAGGCCTGGCAGGAGTGGGGCCCGTCCCAGCCCGACGAGATCTGGTCCTCGCTGCACGTGGCGAACGCGACAGGCGGCACCCCCACCATCTCCGTCGCCGCGTTCTGCATCGGCACGTACGGCCAGCTCCAGAACGCGGTGGACCGGCTGGCGGACCGCGTGGGCGCCCCCGCGTCGAACGTCTCCCTGCGGCGCCGTACGTACGAGGCGGCCATGGAGATCTACGCCGGCTGCTCGTCCTTCACCTCCGACGCCCAGTGCCACCTGCCGGGCTCGACACCGGGCCGCTCCCCGCAGGGCGCGCTGGGCCGGGAGACATACGCGGCCCGCTCGGACTTCTTCGACGTCTCGCTCTCGGCGGCGGGCATCCAGACCCTGCTGAAGCAGATGAAGTCGGTCCAGGGCGGCTCGGGCAGCATCGCGCTGACGGCGCTCGGCGGCGCGGTGAACCGCGTGTCCCCCACGGCCACGGCGTTCGTCCACCGCCGCTCACGCATGCTGGCGCAGTACATCGCGTCCTGGCGGGCCGGCACCACGGGGACGGCGGCCCAGTCCTGGCTGAACACGGCTCACATGGCGATGACCCCGTACGCCTCGGGCGCGGCCTACCAGAACTACGCGGACCCGACCCTCACCAACTGGCGCAAGGCGTACTACGGCGCCGCGCTCCCGCGCCTGACCCAGCTGAAGAGGCAGTACGACCCCAACGGCTTCTTCAGCTACCCCCAGGCCCTCTGAAACACCTTCAGGCCCCGTGCGGCACCGACGGACCCCACGCTTCCCGCGCATGACGCGGATCCCGTGGGGCCCGGCCGGGCGGCAGGGCCTACGCGGCGAGGTCCCGTTCCTCGGCGGCGATCTCGGTGCGCGCGCCGGTCACGAAGCCGTCCCGCTCCCCGGCCCGGGCGGCCCGGCCGCGCACGAGCCACCCCGCGCGCGGCGACCGGTCGACGGCCTTCAGCACGGGGGTGAGCAGCATGGAGGCGATGGGCGACAGCAGCAGCGCCACGGCGGTCCCGAGCGCGAACCCGCCGACGACGTCCGTCGGATAGTGCACACCCATGTAGATCCGGCAGAACCCCTCGAGCAGGGCGATCCCTATCCCGACGAGCCCGAATCTGCGGTTGGTGATGAACAGCCCGACGGCCATGGCCATCGTGAGGGTGGCGTGGTCGCTCACGAAGGAGTAGTCCGTCTTGCCGGAGACGAGCACGTCAAGACCCTGGTGGTCGAGGAAGGGCCGGGGCCGCTCCACGAAGCCCCGTATGGGCACGTTCACCAGGACGGCGACCCCGGCGGCGAGCGGCGCCCAGATCAGAGCGGCGATCGAGGACGCGGCCTCCTCGGCCCCGCCGGGCCGGCGCCGGACCCCCCACCAGCACCACACGACGAGCAGCACCATGGCGAGCAGCAACCCGTACTCGCCCACGAACCCGACGATCCGGTCGAGCCAGTGCGGTGCGTCCTCGGCCAGCCCGTTGATGTCATAGAGCAGGTCGACGTCGGGGTTCGACCCGGATTCGGCGAGTCCAGCCATGGTGCTGCGGCCCCTTCGTCGTGTTCTGCTCGGCACACCTCACATGCGCCCGCTCCAACAGGAACGCACGGCCCCGGTTGATACGTTCCACTCTCCACTGAATGATCACTCAGACGTTATCGAAGAGAGACAGATCCCCGCAGCTCAGAGGCCAGGTGCGAGCGGTCTTCACACGGTCGTGGGGAGTGCTTTCGCGCCATCTTCGGTGACGCGGGTCGCCCCGAAGTACTCGGCCGTGTCGATGGGGTCGAACCGGATGACGGCCCCCGTGTAGGGCGCGTCGATCATGTATCCGCCCCCCACGTAGATCCCCACGTGGTGGATGGCCCGCGAGTTGTTCAGGTCGGTGGAGAAGAACACCAGATCCCCCGGCAGCAACTCGCTGCGCTTCGGATGCGGCCCCGCGTTGTACTGGTCGTTGGCGACCCGGGGCAGCGTGATCCCGACGCTCTCGTACGAGGCCTTGGTCAACCCGGAGCAGTCGAACCGTCCGCCCTGGTCAGCCGTGCCGTTGCCACCCCAGAGATAAGGCGTGCCGAGCTTCTTCTGGGCGTAGTAGATGGCCCCCGCGGCCTGCTTGGACGGATCCACCCGGCTGACGGGCGCGGCGAAGGACTCCTCCAGAGTCGTGATGATCTTCACGTAGTTCCGGGTCTCCGTGTACGGCGGTACGCCCCCGTACTTGATGACCGCGTAGGCCCCCGCGTTGTACGAGGCGAGCATGTTCTCCGTGATGTCCCCGGGAACGTCCTTCACGTACGAGGCGAGCTGGCAGTCGTACGACGCGGCCGACGGAATCGCGTCATTCGGGTCCCAGACGTCGCGGTCGCCGTCGCCGTCGCCGTCGATGCCGTGCGTGGCCCAGGTGCCCGGGATGAACTGCGCTATCCCCTGCGCGGCGGCGGCGCTCTGCGCCCTCGGGTTGAACCCGCTCTCCTGGTAGAGCTGGGCGGCGAGCAGCGCGGGATTGATGGCGGGGCACAGATTGCCCCACTTCTGCACGAGCGTCCGGTAGGCGGCGGGCACGGCGCCCTTGGCCAGCGCCTTGCCGGCTCCGCCCACCCCGCCCGTGACGTTCCCGCCGACGAGGTACACCCCGATGACGAGCGCCATCATGAAGGCGGCAACGGCACTGACGGCAGCGGCCGCACCGATCCATGCCTTACGCACCGTCAACCGCCCCTCGCCGCCCAGGAGTCCGCCCCCGACAGTGTAGAGGCGGCCCCCGCCCTCCGGGGTGATCACGAACAAGGCGAAACCGCACGTGGCGACCCTGTACCCCGCCCGGAGCCCGCGATACCCCGACTCGCCGTTTCCGCAAGGGGGTTACGCGCCGAACAGGGCATCTCATCCGGTCAGGACAGCACGTCAGGAGACCGTGAGGTCCAGGCCTCCAGGACCGCGGTGGTGCCGTCGGCGCCGACGCGTAGCGCCCACGTGCGGAACCGGCACGTCGGCCGGGCGGGGCCGGGCGGTGACCACGCCGGCCACGGGGTAGGGGTTCCAGTTCCCACCGGCTCCGACCGGCGCCCGTCGCCGACCGCCCGACATCCCTACGAGTCACCGTCGCGACGCGTCAGAGCCGGCCGTGCCCCTAGGAGTCGGAGGCAGCGTCCCGGTACAGTTCGGCGGCCTCCGAGCCCAGGATCACGCTGTACGAGATGTCGGCCGTCGCCCCGCCCTGCTCGTGCCCGCCGAGGACGCCGACCACCTCCCCGTACCCGTTCACCCAGGGGCTGCCGCTGGTCCCCCCGGTGAAGTCGGGGCAGTCGACGCGCTGCTGGGTGGAGTTGTGGGCGGTGGGCCGGTTCGTGCAGCGGATCGGCACCTCGAGGGAGTCGGGATAGCCGGTGACCGTAACGGCGGTCGCCCCGGTGGTCGTACGGGTCACGAACCGGTTGCCGCCGACGACGTCCTCGACGCCCTTGCCGCCCCGCTCGCCGACGACGGCGAACGCCACGTCACTGTCCTCGTCCTGCCCCTTCGCCCACCCGTCGGGCAGGAAGACCCGCTCGACCCGCCAGCTCCCGTGGGGGGCCTTGCCGTCCCGGTAGCCGGGGGCGAAGACGAGCTCACCCGTCCCGCTGAGGCAGTGCGCGGCGGTGGCGATGAGGTCGTGGTGCGGGCTGTGCACCACGGAGGCGGTACAGAAGTGCTCGCCGGCCAGTCGTCCGGCGTCGGCATCACCGGCGGTGAGCAGCGCGCCGACCCGCGCGGACTGCGCCGTCGCCGCGGCGACGGCCGTCACCCCGAGGGGGCCGGGCCCACCGTCGGCAGCCGCTTCGGAGGCGGAGGTGACGGCCAGCAGGACGACCGCACCGAGCAGGGCGTTTCGCTTCATCGGGTTCACTGTGTCCCACGAAGGTGAGAGAAACGTCAGACGCGTGCTTTCACGTACGACGCTACCCGCACTCCGCTCACACCACCCTTCGACTCTTCGCACGGTGCGCGGATACCCCCCGGCTCGGCGCATACGCCCGCGCCGGACGCCTCCCCCGGTTGTAAGGTGGCGGCCCCCCAGGGTTACGAAGAAGGACACTCCCCGTGGCTGACATTCCCCCCGACCTCACCTGGACCCGCGCCGCCCCGCCGGACGCGACCGGCCCCGGCCCCTGGATCGAGATCGCCTTCGGCGAGGGGGACGACGGCGAGGCCCCGGTCCACCTGCGCGAGACCAGCGATCCGGAGAACGTCGTCACCACCAACCGCCGGAAATGGGAAGCGTTCGTTCTGGGCGTACAGGCCGGCGAGTTCGACCATTTCGTCGAGGGTGCGCTGGAAAGCGACCTGGACGATTGACGCGGCAATACCGAAGGGCCCCGTCGGCAATGGCCGACGGGGCCCTTCGAGCCGGTTTTCCTTTACCAGCGGTACCAGCGGCCCTTGCGGCCGCCATGCCCGGCGGGCCGCGCCACAAAGCCGACCAGCCAGACCACCAGCACGATGACAGCGAGCCACCACAGTGCCTTGAGAGCGAAACCGGCGCCGAAAAGGATGAGCGCGAGAAGAAGAACAAGAAGCAGGGGAACCATGATTATCAACCTCCGCTGACTCATGTGCCCCGCGAAATCCCCTTCACGCCCACAAATCTTCGATGCATGTTCTCGAAATGCCGGGGAATACGGGTGGCCCGCAGATCCGGGACACCGGCGTCACAGGAAACGGCGAATGGGTATGACGGCGGCCTCTCGCGCCCGCTGAAGCGCTGAGCGCCGCTTCCAGCGTCCCTCCCGGATCAACTCCGCGGCCTTCAGGTCCTCGTCGAAGTGGCCGTCGAGCGTGGCCGTGAACTCCTGGTCCAGCACGGCGAGCATGATCTCCTCGTCATGGTCGAGGGAGCGGCGGTTGAAGTTGGTCGACCCCACCAGCGCGGCGACCCCGTCGACCGTGATGACCTTGGCGTGCATCATCGTCGGCTGGTACTGGTAGATCTTCACGCCGCAGGCGGTGAGGTCCTCGTAGTAGTGCTGGCCGGCCAGCTGGCAGACCCGTTTGTCGGTGTGCGGGCCGGGCAGCAGGATCTCCACCTCCACGCCCCGCTGAGCAGTGGCGCACAACAGTTCGATGAAGAAGGCGTCCGGCGAGAAGTAGGCGGTGGCCAGCCGGAAACGTTCCTCGGCCGACTCCAGCATCACCCGGATCAGGGTCTGCATGTCCTGCCAGCCGAAGCTCGCCGACCCGCGCACCACCTGCACCACCGCGCCGCCCTCCGGGCGGTGCGGGACGAACCGGTCGCAGTCGTCGAAGAGCTCCTCGTGGCACTCGGCCCAGTTCTGCGCGAAGGCGGCGGCGATACCGTCCACGGCCGGTCCTCGGACCTCCACGTGGGTGTCACGCCACTCGCGCTCGTTGCGGGCGTTTCCGCACCACTCCTCGGCGATACCCACCCCGCCGGTGAAGGCCGTCTGCTCGTCCACGACGAGGACCTTGCGATGGCAGCGGTGGTTCTGCTTGAACGGCGAGAGGGTCAGGGGTCTGCGGAACCAGGCCACCTGCACACCGGCCCGCTCCATCTCCTCCAGCAGGTCCTTCTCGATCAGCCGGCTGCCGAACCCGTCCAGCAGCAGCCGCACCCGCACCCCCGACCGGGCCCGGTCGGCCAGCGCCCGCGCGAACTCGCGGGCGATGTCCCCCCGCCAGTACACGAACGTCATCATGTCCACGGTGTGCTCGGCGGACCGGATGCGCGCCAGCATCGCCGGGAAGATCTCGTCCCCGTTGCGCAGCGCGGTGAGCGTGTTGCCCTCGGTCGCGGCGATGCCGATCAGCCGCTCGAGGCGACGGCGTATCCGCATCACGCGCTCCTGGACCAACGCCGGTGCCGGCGCGTCGGTGCCGTGGTCGGTCGGCTCGGTCCGGTCCTGCGTACTGGTCATGGCGTCACCCGGCCGGCGCTCACAGAAGACAAAGAGCCGCGTGACCCGGTCCGGCGCGGGACGCGGCGAGAGGACTTTACCTCCGCCCCACAATCAGCCCGGCGCGGGCGGGACCGACCGCACGGCGGCCCCCAGGGGCCGGTCGGATGCGGCGTCCCGATCACGGCCGGGACGGGGGCGGAGCGGGGCCCGATGCGGGGTCGCGAAGCAGCCGAGGTCAAGTTCCGGCCATCGCCGCACCATCCGCCCGCCATTGATCAGCAATCCCCGAACCCCCTTCAGTAAGGCGGAAGTCAGGATTCCACCACCCGTCTTGTTGTCGCGTACTCAACAAGGGAACAGTCGTCGGCGGGCCGCCGCCCGCCACCGGGGACCACGTACCGGTGGCACGCATCACCCCCCACCCGCACCGCCCCTGTCAACCGTCTTCAGGAGCTGTCCGTTGCGTACGACGACTTCCCCCACCTCCCCCGCCATATCCGGCAGATGGCGCCGCACAGCCGCCTCGGCCCTCGGCACCGCGCCCTCGTGCTCGCCGGACTCGGCACCGCGGCCCACGCGAGCGCGGCACCCGCGACCACCACCCCCACCGCCTCCGCCTCCGCCTCCGCCTCCGCCAAGGTCACCTGGGCGGCCACCCCCTGCGCCACTCCCAAGCACAAGGGTGATCTGGCCTGCAACTCCTTCCGCGTGACCGGCGGCACCACGGCCTTCCAGAAGGAACGCGCCGCCGAGACCGGCAAGACCGCCAAGGTCACGCCGAAGGCCGCAGCCGCCGACCCCACCGGCTACGGCCCCACCGACCTCCAGGACGCCTACGGCCTGACCGACGCAGCCTCGGCCGACGGCTCCGGTGAGACCATCGCCATCGTCGACGCCTACGACGACCCGAACGCCGCAGCGGACCTCGCCAAGTACCGCACCTACTACGGCCTCCCCGCCTGCACGGTCGCCAACGGCTGCTTCAAGAAGGTGAGCCAGACCGGCTCCACCACCTCCCTCCCCACCGCCGACAGCGGCTGGGCCGAGGAGGAGTCCCTCGACCTCGACATGGCGAGCGCGGTCTGCCCGAACTGCAACATCCTGCTCGTCGAGGCCACCTCCTCGTCCATGGCCAACCTCGGCAAGGCCGTGAACGAGGCCGTGACACTGGGCGCGAAGTTCGTCTCCAACAGCTACGGCGGCTCCGAGTCCTCCTCGGACACGTCGTACGACACCTCGTACTTCAAGCACGCAGGCGTCGCCATCACCGTCAGCGCGGGCGACGAGGGCTACGGCGCCGAATACCCGGCCGCCTCCAAGTACGTGACGTCCGTCGGCGGCACCGCCCTGTCCACGTCCTCCACGACCCGCGGCTGGACCGAGAAGGTCTGGAACACCAGTTCCACCGAGGGCACCGGCTCCGGCTGCTCCGCCTACGACGCGAAGCCGACCTGGCAGACCGACACCGGCTGCTCCAAGCGCACCATCTCCGACGTCTCGGCCGTGGCCGACCCGGCGACCGGCGTCTCCGTCTACGACTCCTACGGCGTCACCGCCGGCTGGTACACCTTCGGCGGCACCAGCGCCTCCGCGCCGATCATCGCCGCGGTCTACGCCCTCGCCGGCGCCCCGGGCAGCAGCGACTACCCAGCCTCCTACCCCTACGCGGCCTCCGGCACCTCCGCCCTGAACGACGTCACCAGCGGCAGCAACGGCACCTGCTCCTCCAGTGCCGCCTACCTCTGCACCGCCAAGTCGGGCTACGACGGCCCCACCGGCCTCGGCACCCCGCAGGGCACGGACGCCTTCACCGGCTGACCCACCCTCACCGGCTGACCCGCAGTCACCGGGAAACGACAGCACAGCCGCTCAACCACACAGCCACACAGCCACACAGCCACACAGCCACACAGCCACAACAGAACAGCCACAGTGGGCCGTGGGGGCCACACGTGGTGAAAGGACGAACGGGCCTCGGCATCCAGCCGTGGCCCGTTCGCCATGCCCGGTGTGCGCCACGTCATGAGAACATCGAAACGTACGCTCACCCGACCAGCCGTCAGAAACGGCACGGGGCCGTGAAGTGGGCCAACGACGGAACCACACCACAGGTTCCGCTCCAAGCCTCATTGCCCGGCGTGACCTGCCGTGATACACAGAGTGACCATACGAGCCATTCGTACGAATCCCGTCCGGCAAAGGCGCCAAGTCGACATACGACGGCGACTTCGTCGGCGAGAATGAGGCGTGACCTCTGCACACCCGCAGGGGAACCGCGGAACTACCCACCAGGGGCGGTGACTTACATGCTGTTTGCGGCCGACAAGGGCGATATCAACACCATCATCGGCGGGATCGCTCCGGACTGGGGGCCCTTCGGCAGCCTGGGCAACGAGGCCAAGGTGATGATCGAGGTCGTGATGGCGGTCGCCATCCTCCTCTGCCTCGGCATCGCCATCTGGGGCGCGGCCAAGCAGCGCATCGGCGCGACCGCCCTACGGGACACCTTCAGTGCGGAACAGGGCAAGGGCCTCATCATCGCCGGCCTCACGGGCGTCTTCATCATCGGCTCCCTCGGGACACTGTTCACGATCGTGTACGGCATGGCCGTGTAGCCGCGGCCTCCGCACCACCCCCAGTCCCGTCCGGGCACGCCCGGCCCACAATCCCCACCCACCTGTCGTGCCCACCGGCTGAGGTTGCGTTTCCCTGATGTCCCTGATGTCGAGTCACCACACCGCGCCCGCGCGGGAACCAGCACGGCTACCGTCGTACTTGTACACGTCCCGGTACAGCAGCGAGGGGGCCTACGCGGCATGACTCCCGGCGACGAACACGACTACGGCGAATCCGCGCGCTCCGACGATGGTCACGGGTACGGCCGGACCCGCCTCCGCCTGCCCGAGAACGACCCCTACGGCGGCGCCCGCAGAGGCGGCCGTTCGTCCTCGCGGAGCCTGGTCACGGTGGTCGGCGTCGTCGTCGTCCTCATCGCGGCGATCGCCTTCGCGAACCGCGGAGGAGACGATTCCTCTTCCACCTCGGCCAACGGCCCGACCGCCGACAAGCCGGACGCGACCAGCACGGCGGCCACCGGCACAAAGCCGGTCCAGTCGAAGACGGGCGGGGTCCCCTCGGGGTTCGCGCACACCCAGCAGGGTGCCCAGTCGGCCGCTGCCAACTACGCGGTGGCACTCGGCTCGACCGGGATGTTCCGGACGGACAGCCGGCACGCTCTCGTCGGCACCGTCTACACCACCGCGGCCGCAGCCAAGCTGCAGGGCGCGCTGGACCAGGCCTACTCGACCGGCTTCCTCGCGAAGATGGGCCTCGACGCCGACGCCAACGCCCCGCAGGGCGACACCTTCGTCTCGCGGGTGGTGCCCGTGGGCACGACGCCCCTGGCCTACTCCACCGCCACCGCCAAGATCGCCGTCTGGTACCTGGGCCTCATCGGCATGTCGGGGACGAGCTCGACCGACCCCGTCACCTCGTCGTGGAAGACCTGGAGCTTCGACCTCCAGTGGACCGACGGCGACTGGAAGATCGTCAGCGACCAGCAGAAGGACGGCCCCGCCCCGGTTCCCGGCGACGCCCAGGCCGCCACCTCCGACGAGATCAGCAAGGCCATCGAGGAGTACGGAGGGTTCACGTATGCCCGCTAACCCGCGCCGCCTGCTCACGCTCGCCGGAGCCGTGACGGCCGTCCAGACTTCGGCCGTCCTGCTGGCCACCCGCGCCTTCGCGGCCCCGACCCCCGACCCGTCACCCTCCCCGTCACCCTCCCCGTCCGGCAGCCTGGACTGCAGCCTCATCCCCGGTGAGGCCAAGAAGTACTGCGAGAGAGGCAACGCGGGTTCCGGCACCACCACCAATCCCGGCGTCTCCGACACCCTCGACCCCCTCTCCTCCCTCGCCAAGGGCTGCGCAGACGCCGCCGCCTGGACGATCGACAAGCTCAGCGAGGCCGTGAAGGACACGGCGAACGTCGACTTCACCAACGAGCGGTTCCTCAAGCAGTACGCCGTCGTCTTCGCGGCCTCGACCGTCCTGACGCTCCTGCTGTGGCTGCTGGCCGTCGCCAAGCGGGCGGTGCGCGGAGTCCCCCTCACCACCGCCATCGGCGAAGCCGTCGGCTTCCTCTGGCTGACCGTCCTGGCCTCCGCCTTCACCCCCCTCATCCTCTACACGGTGGTATCCGCCACGGACGGCATCACCGACGTCCTCGCCAAGACCACCGGCAACCAGACCGACACGTTCTTCGGCACCTTCTCCGCGGCGCTCGCCAAGGGCGAGAACATCGGCGGCGGCCCGATCATGCTGATCGTCGTGTCCCTGGTGTCGATCCTCGCGGCCGGGGTGCTGTGGCTGGAGCTCGTCATCAGGGCCGCTCTCCTCTACGTGGGCGCCCTGCTCGGCACCGTCGTCTACGCGGGCCTGGTCGACAAGAACCTGTGGAGCCACGTCCGCCGCTGGGCCGGCATCATGATCGCCGTCATCCTGGTCAAGCCGGTCATCGTGATAGTGCTCGGCCTCGCGGGCGCGCTGTCCTCCGCCGACGGCCCGAACGCCTTCTCCGCCGTCGTCTCCGGCCTCTCCATCATCCTGCTCGCCATCTTCGCCAGCGCGATGATCTACCGCTTCGTCCCCGGCTTCGGCGACGAGATCGCGGGCTCCCGGAACAACCGCATCATGCAGGGCGCCGAAGGCAAGGCGGCGGCCGTCATCAGCTCCCCGGCGACCCTCGTCGCGCAGGGCATCAAGACGCACAGCACCCGTGCGGACAACAACGGCGGCGGCCAGTCCGGGTCCTCCGGCGCCCGCCCCTCCAACCCCGCCTCCGGCGGAGTCGCCGCACACAGCTCGCGCACCTCGAACGGGGGCGGCGGATCTGTCCCCTCGGCCGCACCCGCCCCCCGCACGAGCAGCCCGGTCAACACCCCGCACGCGAGCAACACCCGCAACAGCAGCAACAACCGCACGGGAGGTGAAGGGCGTTGACGACCGAATCCCACGTGTCCCACGCGATCACGCCCCGCCGTACATATCTGATCGGCCGCGCCCGGCCGAACGCGATCGTCGGCCGCAACCGCGAGACCGGCGAGATCGCGCTCATCGTCGTCGGCGCGTTCCTCGGCATGATGTGCGGCCTCCTCGTCCCCGTCCTCGCCCTGCGGATCGTGCTGCTGAGCGGCTTCCCGATGATCGCGCTCGCCGCCGTCTACGTGCCGTACAAGCACCGCACGTTCTACAAGTGGTTCGAGATCAACCGCAGCTACAAGCGCACCCTCCGCCAGGGCACGGCCTACCGCTCGACCGTCATGGAGGCGGGCACCCGGATCGACGGCCAGGAGATCGAGATCGGCCCGCCCCCGGGCATCGGCCGCATCAACTGGCTCGCCGCCCCCTTCGGCCCCGACGAGATCGCCGTACTCCTGCACGCCGACCGCCGCACGGTGACGGCCGCCATCGAGATCGAGGGCCCGGGCGTCGGCCTGCGCGACAGCGAGGACCAGGAGGCCCTGGTCGACCGCTTCGGCACGCTCCTCAAGCACGTCGCCAACGGCGACGGCTTCGTCACCCGTCTCCAGATGCTCGCCCGCACCCTCCCCGCCGACCCCGACGCCCACGCCAAGGACGTCGCCGTCCGCGGGGACGAGAAGTCCCCCGACTGGCTGGCCCGCTCCTACGACCAGCTCCAGTCCATGGTGTCCACGAGCAGCGAGCAGCACCGCGCCTACCTCGTCGCCTGTATGCACTTCACCCGTGAACTGGCCGCCGAGGCCCACGCCATGGCCCGCGCAGCCCGCCCCCGGTCGGGCCGCAAACTGGACCGCGACGCGGGCCTGGCGGTGGTCATGGCCCGCGAGCTGACGGACATCTGCTCCCGTCTCCAGGAGGCGGACATCCGCGTCCGCCAGCCCCTGGGCCAGGGCCGCCTGTCCTCCCTCGTCCACTCCATGTACGACCCGGACCACCCCATCGACCACATCCAGGCGATGACGAAGCGCAACGCCTGGCCGGCCGAGCTGGACGCCATGGAGCCGACGTACCTCCAGGCCAAGACCCGCGAGTCGTCCACCCGGGCCCCCTGGTGTCACGCCACGGCCTGGGTGAAGGAGTGGCCGATGACCCCGGTGGGCGTCAACTTCCTGGCACCGCTCCTCGTCCACACCCCGGACGTCATCCGCACCGTCGCCGTGACCATGGACCTCGAACCCACCGAGGTCGCCATCGAACGCATGCTGACGGAGAAGACCAACGACGACGCCGAGGCGAGCCGGGCCGCCAAGATGAACCGCACCGTCGACCCACGTGACGTGGCGGCCCACTCCCGCCTCGACCAGCGCGGCGAGGACCTGGCGTCCGGCGCGGCCGGCGTGAACCTGGTCGGCTACATCACCGTCTCCTCCCGCAACCCCGAGGCCCTCGCCCGCGACAAACGGACGATAAGGGCGTCGGCCGGCAAGTCGTACCTGAAGCTGGAGTGGTGCGACCGAGAGCACCACCGGGCGTTCGTGAACACCCTCCCGTTCGCCACCGGAATCCGAAGGTAGGGGCTGATGAGCTGATGCGGGATCCGCTGTCCGTCCTCACGGACACCTTCACCTCCTTCCTCTTCGGCAAGATCGAGACGACCCGGCTGCCGGTACGCACCTCCACGGGCCAGGCCCAGGCGGTCTACCTGCCCACGGCCGCTCCCGGCCTCGGCGACTCCGGCGTCATCATCGGCCGCGAGGTCTACTCCGGGAAGGGCTACATCTACGACCCCTTCCAGCTGTACGGCCAGCAGCTTCCCGCCCCGCACTGGCTGGTCCTCGGCGAGTCCGGAAACGGCAAGTCGGCGCTCGAGAAGACCTACGTCCTGCGCCAGCTGCGCTTCCGCGACCGCCAGGTCGTCGTCCTGGACGCACAGGGCGAGGACGGCGTCGGCGAATGGAACCTCATCGCCCAGGCGCTGGGAATAACCCCTATCCGCCTGGACCCGACAGCCGCCCTGGACCACGGCATCCGCCTCAACCCCCTGGACCCGTCGATCACGACGACCGGCCAGCTAGCGCTGCTGCGCACCATCATCGAGGTGGCGATGGGCCACGGCCTGGACGAACGCGCCGGCTTCGCGCTCAAGGTCGCCCACGCCTACGTCAACGAGACGATCGTCGAACGCCAGCCGGTCCTGACCGACATCGTCGAACAGTTGCGCCACCCCGAACCTGAGTCGGCCGAGGCGATGAACGTCGCCATAGACGACGTACGAGCCTGGGGCCTGGACGTGGCACTGGTCCTGGACCGCCTCGTCGACGGTGACCTCAGGGGCATGTTCGACGGCCCCACGACGGTCGGCATCGACCTGGACGCCCCGCTGATCGTGTTCGACCTGTCCCACATCGACCGCAACTCGATCGCCATGCCGATCCTGATGGCGATCGTCGGGGTCTGGCTGGAACACACCTGGATCCGCCCCGACCGGAAGAAGCGCATCTTCCTGGTCGAGGAGGCCTGGCACATCATCAACAGCCCGTTCGTGGCCCAGCTGTTCCAGCGGCTGCTGAAGTTCGGCCGCCGCCTCGGCCTGTCGTTCGTGGCGGTCGTCCACCACCTGTCCGACGTGGTCGACGGAGCGGCGGCGAAGGAGGCGGCGGCGATCCTGAAGATGGCGTCGACCCGCACGATCTACGCCCAGAAGGCGGACGAGGCGAGGGCGACGGGCCGGGTCATCGGCCTACCGAGGTGGGCGGTGGAAATCATCCCCACCCTCACCCCGGGCATCGCCGTCTGGGACGTCAACGGCAATGTGCAGGTGGTGAAACACCTGATCACCGAGACGGAACGGCCACTCGTCTTCACCGACCGGGCGATGACGGAATCCTCCACCGACCGCACCATGTCCGACGACGACGCACTGCTCGCCGCCGAACTGGAACAGGAACGACGAGCGGCGGCCTTCATGGAACAGCACCTGGCCGACTTGGACGGCTCGTCCGAGTCGACGGTGGCGTAGCGCGGGTGAGGGAGCCGTCATGAGACCGGGAGACGAGCAGCGCGGCGGCGGTTCGGGCCCCAGCCAGGGAGGCATCCCGGACGGGCTGCTGGTCGGCATACTCGCCTTCCTGCTCGGCATGACCCTCCTGGTCTGGACGGCGACAGGCCTGGCGGCCCTCTTCGCCCACGGCTCCTGGCCCACTGGCGTCACCTTCACCCGCACCCCGCTGGCCATGCGCCACCTCATCGCCCGGCCCCACGACATCCCCGGCGCCTGGCCCGACGCGGAGACGGCGGACCTCTCGGGGTACGGACTGTTCTGGGGCCTGCTGATCGGCCAGCTGATGATCCTGCTCGTCCTCACGGTGTTCGTGATGGGCACCTTCGTCCGCTGGCGAGCGGTACGGGCAAGGAAACGCGCGGGCATGGCACCGGCCCCCCGTCAGGAAACCCCGGCGCCACCGGCCCACCACGAGGTCCCGACCCAGCGGGGCGAGACCGGCCCGAGCCAGACGACCGAGCCGGTCGCCCCGCCGCCGGCCCAGCACCTCCAGCCGGAGCACCAGCAGCCGACGGAGCCCCCACAACCGGCAGCGGCCCCGCAGCACTCCTCCCCCTCGCCCCAGCCCCAGCCCGCGACATCCGCCGCTCTGCTTCCGGATATCGCAGGCGAACGGGGGGCCGGCTGGGAAGCCAACCGTTTCGAAGGCGCGGTGCACTACGCCCCGCCGGAAATCCGCTTCGTGACCGCGGCCCAAGCCATCCGGGACGCAGCAGGCCCCGCCCTCATCGTCACCTCCAGCCCCGCCCTCTGGCAGGAGACCAAGGACGCCAGAGCCAAACTGGGCCCGGTCCACCTCTACGACCCCGCCCACCTCTGCGACACCCCGGCCCGCCTCCACTGGTCCCCCACCTCAGGCTGCGAGGACAAGCAGACCGCGGCCTCGCGCGCGGCAGCGCTCCTCACCCCCGTCCGCCCCACCTCCCGGCTCGACCAGGCGGTCAGCGACACCGCCGAGACCCTCCTGCGCAGCTACCTCCACGCGGCGGCCATCGACGGACGCACCATCCGGCACGTCCACCGCTGGTCCCAGGGCACCGGCATCCATGAAGCGGTCCGCACCCTGCGCACCAACCCCAAGGCGGCCCCGGGCGCGGCCGGCGAACTGGAAGCCGCCCTCACCGCCCACCCCGAACGCCGGGACATCGCCCAGGAACTGACCACCCGTGCCCTCTCCGCTCTCTCCACGGTGAACATCCGCGAGGCCTGCACTCCCAACCGAAATGACGCCCTCGCCTTGGATTCCTTCGTGGACGAAGGGGGAACTCTCTATGTGCTCGGTGATTCCATCGAGGACCCCAGGACCGGTCCCGGCGCGATGCCGCTCCTGACGGCCCTCGTCTCCAGCGTGGTCGAGCGCGGCCGGCGCATGGCCGAACGGTCCTCCTCCGGTCGCCTCGACCCACCAATGTCCCTGGTGCTCGACGATGTGGCGGCCGTGGCGCCGGTCCCCCAGCTCCCGGACCTCCTGGCCACCGGAACGGACCGCGGCCTGCCCACCCTGGCCCTGCTCCGCTCCCGCGAACAGGCCAAGGCCCGCTGGCCACACCACGAACTACCGGTCTGACCCTCCAGGACGCTCGAGAACGAACTCGTACTCGTTCTCCTCGCCCTCCTCCCCCAACGGCACGGTCCGCCCGGTCGGCATGAACCCCGCCTTGCGATAGGCGCCCTGCGCCCGCAGGTTCCTCTCGTGGACGATGAGCCGCACCCGCTCGAGCCCCAGCCCCCAGGCCCAGTCCACGGCAGCTTCGAGAAGCTCACCCGTCATCCCGCTTCCCCGCCACTCCTTCCGCACGAAGACGCCGACGACGTGCCCTTGTCGACGCTCCACGGGGAAACCGGCCCAGTCGACGCTGCCCGCCTCCTCCACGAGTACGGTGACCGTCCCGGCCCACTGCCCGTCCTCCGCCTCGGCAACGAACTGGCGCGCACCGCCGGCCCCCTCGGAGGCGCCCACGGCCCGCTCCTGCCAGAAGGAGTCGGGCCGCTCCGCAGCCGCCTCATAGGTCTCCACAAAGGCGAGCGGCGCCGCTGGATCCTGGAGTGCGAGCAACCGCAGTGCCTTGACCGAGGCCCACTCCTCGGCCCGAACAACCCGAACCACGTACGTGTACATGTAAAGCACAGTAACGCCTGAGTACTGGCGCGGGAACCTCTGTAAACGCAGAAAACCCCCGCACCATAAGGTGCGGGGGTCTCCCGTAATATTTGTTCGGCGGTGTCCTACTCTCCCACAGGGTCCCCCCTGCAGTAC
>NZ_JBHWUU010000073.1:0-49234 GCF_042737375.1 Streptomyces sp. NPDC060000 | reverse complement strand
CCCTGACGCCCACACCACACACCCAAATCCCCACCAGAAACACAAAACAGCAAGCCATAACAACCCGACCACCGCAGACCCAACGACCCGTCACAAGGTGGCATAGCCCGTGGCCTCCATGTGTGGCTCAGCCTGGCCCGCAGCTCCATCGGCGGGATTGACTCCTAAGCTAAAGCTGATAGCTTTCAGTTAACGCAGTTAGCCACCGGGCTAGCAGGCCACACGGAGGTAGTCGTGACCGAGTTCCTGAACGTCAACGGTGGGACCATCGCGTACGAGGTCAGCGGAGTCGACGGACCGCTGGTGGTGGTCGCCCACGGCATGGGCGACAGTCGCGAGGCCTACCGGTTCTTCACCCCCGCCCTGGTGGAAGCCGGGTACCGGGTCGCCGCGGTGGACCTGCGCGGCCACGGTGAGTCCAGCGTCGGGTGGGCGTCCTACACCCGCACCGACCTCGCGGGGGACCTGATCGCCCTGGTGAAGCACCTCGGCGGACCGGCGGTACTCGTCGGCCACTCCATCGCCGGCGGTGCGGTCACGATCGCCGCGGCCAAGGCCCCGGAGCTCATCACCGCGGCGGTCGAGCTCGCGCCCTTCACCCGCAAGCAGCAGGTCCGGCTCGGTGACCTGCGAGTGGCCGGCTACCGCCGCGGCGCGACCCATCTCATGGGCACCACCATCCTCGGCAGCACCCGGCAGTGGGCCAAGTACCTGGACGCCGCCTACCCCGGCAACAAGCCCGCGGACTGGGACACGCGCATGGGGCAGATCACCGCGATGCTGGAAGAGCCCGGCCGGATGAAGGTCCTGCAGGCGATGGGCAGGATCTCCCCCGCAGATGCCGGTGAGCAGCTGGGCAACGTCACCTGCCCGGTGCTCATCGTGCAGGGCACCCTCGACCCCGACTGGGCCTCGCCACAGGCCGAGGGCGAGGCGATCGTCGCCGACCTGCCGACCGGCCTGGGCCGGCTGCAGATGATCGAGGGGGCCGGTCACTACCCGCACGTCCAGTTCCCCCAGCAGACCCTCACCGCGGTCCTGACCTTCCTGGCCGGTGTCGGTGCCTAGGGCAGGCCTGGACGCGGCCACGATCGTCGCCGCCGCCGCCGAGCTCGCCGACGAGATCGGCTTCAGCGAGCTGACCATGGGCCGGCTGGCCGAGCGGCTCGGAGTGCGCGCCCCCTCGCTCTACAAGCACATCGCCAGCCAGGAAGACCTCCACCGGCGCATCGCGGCGCTCGCCCTCGACGAGGCCGGCACCGCGATCGGCACGGCCATCCAGGGCCGCGCCGGCCGCGACGCCCTCGCCGCCGCGGCCGGCGCGCTCCGCGACTTCGTACTCACCCACCCCGGCCGCTACGCGGCCACCCTCGGCCTCACGCCGACCGGTCCCGACGACCCGATCATGCTCGCCGGCAGACGAGGGATCGGCCCCTTCGAAGCGGTACTGCGGGGATACGACATCCCCCCGCAGGACATGACCCACGCGCTGCGGGCAGTGCGCAGCGTCTTCCACGGCTTCGCCAACCTGCAGGCATCCGGCGGATTCCAGTGGTCCACCGACGTCGGCGAGAGCTTCGAATATCTCATCGACCTCGTCGACCGGGGCCTTCGCTCCGCCGCGGACACAGACTCCGCCGCCGCAGACCCCGCCGACCAACACCGGTAGACCACATGCTCGCCGGACCGCCAACCTCTCGTCCCCGCCCCCGCCCGCCCGCCAGAAGTGGAAAGCCGTCATGGACGCAGTGCTCACCGCCGTCATAGACATCGACGCCACCCCGGAAGAGGTGTGGGACGTCCTCACCGACTTCGCCACCTACGGCGAGTGGAGCAACTTCACCGCAGCCGAGGGAACCGCTCAAGTGGGAAGCAGGCTCACCATGCGCATGCCGGGCATGACCTTCAGGCCCACGGTCACCGTCGCGACCCCCGGCCAGGAGCTGCGGTGGGCAGGCACGCTCGGCACGAAGCGGCTCTTCCACGGCCAGCACTCCTTCGTCCTCTCCCTCAATCACGACGGCACTACCCGCCTGACCAACCGCGAGGAATTCTCCGGCGCCCTGACCACCCTGACCAGGCGGTTCCTCAAGACGCCCAAGCACGACGGGTACGCCGCGTTCAACACGGGCCTCAAGCAGTGGGTGGAAGGCCTCACCGACAGCACACGCTGACGACGCCCTCACCTGCCAGGACGACGCGATCCTTCTGTTCCTGGCCTCCCACCGCCGGCGAGCGCTGATCGGGGTCTTCCTCGCCATGGTGCTTGTCGGCGTACTCCTCGGAGTGACCCTCACCGTCTTCCGCGCGGAGCATCTGGACCACCTCCCGCCGGGAACGCACGCGGACGCCGCGGGCGCCATCTACGACTCACTCGTGAAATTTCTGCGCTCCAGCATTCGGGCGCTCGGTGCCCTGGTCCCTGGTCACCGCCCGCGGTGCATTCTGCGTCGGCCCCTCCCGGCCCGCCGTGTTCATTCGCCACTTCTGCAGCACGGGCATCGGGGCGGGCCGGGACGTGGCCGCTCAAGCAAGGCTGCGCCTGGGCGTGGTGGGCCTGTTCGTCCACCGTTTCAAGCCGTGGATCGGCGCGGCGATCCACGCGATGGCCGCGATCGTCCTGTTCACCTGGAGCTACCCGACCATGGCGGTCGTTATCTGGACGGCGGTGATCGTGCTGGTCGCCTTCGCCATCCGGGAGTTCCTGGACACCGCTCCAGTCATGACGCGACGCCTCGTCATGACCGGCGCTCACACATCCGGCACCAGATCACCCGCCGGGCGGTGCCCGACATGCCGTCGTGGTCTCGGCTGTCGGCGTCCGGTAGACAGTGCATGGCTCGGCCCGCGCGTGAGCCGTATGCCACCCACCTCACCGGGCACAGGAGCGGTCCGGCCAACGTCGCCTGGACGGACCGCTCTACAGGGGGAATAGGTGCGTCGTTTGCAGGTCTATCCGCCGCCTGCGGCCGGGCCGTTCATGGCCGGGCCCAGGTCCACCGGGGTGGACGTGGCGTTCGCCGGCGGGGGAAGAACAACCAGCGGCTGACCGGCGGGCGGGACCGGCGGGGTCATGTCCGACTTGGGCAGCTTCGGCGGGGTGGTCTGGGTGAACAGCGTGGTGTCGAAGTCGACCAGACCGGTCTGCTCCATCACCGTGATGTGGTCCAGGACGGTGTCGTTGGCCTGGTCGGCCAGCGCGCGCACCAGCGTGTTCTTCGTCGTCGAGCGGACCTTCGCCACCGTGTTGAAGATCGACCCGTGCGTCATGCGCAGGATGTTGGCGAAGTCGACGTCGAACTGCTTGCCCTGGTCCGCCTTGAGGGTGTTGACGAAACCTTCCTGCTGCGGACTGGCGATGTTGGGCAGGGTCACGTTCAGCAGCGGCGCGATCTTGCGGCAGGACTCGTCCAGCGCCGCATGTCCGTCGACCAGGTGCTGACTGGCGGTGATAACTCCCTTGCTCTGCCCTTTCTGCAGCCCGATCAGCCCGACCGGATGCTCCCACAGACCGGCCGCCCGCACCGCCACGACGAAGGCCCGGTCGCCCTCGGTGAACGGCCCCCACTGGGTGTTGGCGATGATCCGGTCGCCCGAGGTCGACACGGTGTCCAGTCCGAGCATCGACGGGTAGGCGAGAGCACCCAGCGTCAGGGCCAGGGCGCCCCCTACGACAACAGTGCCCACCATGTTCCGCGAAAGTTGCACCATTCCTCCTGCCCGTCAGGAAATCCGCTGACCTGCCCACCCGATGGGGAGCAGACGAAGAGAACTACGCGCGCGACACCCTTTCGGCTCACCAGACCAAGCAACAGCTTCACAGGCAGGGCACAGGAGGAGTCTCTGAGGTCCCCACAGTCGAACCGGCAAACCCGTACACCTAGAATCAAATTGGTGTTCGAAGACCTGCCGGAGGACCTGCCGCGTCTGGAGACGCTCGGGCGTGGCACACGCTGTGGCTGACCCGCATCGATGCGAAGATCGCCGCCGTGCAGCAGCGGCAGGCTGAGACCGAGCAGGGGCGGCGCCGCCGTCCCCAGCCGCCGCAGTGGACGGTCGAGCTGGGCATCGGCGCCGGACGCCCGCCGATCCAGGTCCATGCCGGTGACTGTCATATGGCGGGCGAGCGGCGGCGTCCCGTCGGCCGCGACGAAGCCCGCCGCCTCCTCGCCGGAGGCCTGCGTCCCTGCGCCCACTGCCGCCCCGACACCCAACTCGACATCCCCGGCTTACCCCGCGGCACCACCCCGGCCCCCGTCCCCTGCCGCAAGGACACCAGCACCATGAGCACCTCAGCGCCCCGCCTCCGATCGCAGACCCTGACCCGTCCGCGTTCGCCTGTCTGGGCAGCCAGGTCAGCCCTTGTGCCACCTGCCAGCAAGACACCCAAGTACGGCCACGGAGGCAGCCCCCTCTGCCAGTGGTGCCTGGCACACGTCCTGGAAGGCTGGGGACCGACCGCCCGATTCACCAGCACCCGCGCCTGACGGTCAGCACGCCCACCACCGAGTGCCGGACCGTCCCGGAGTACGCCCGAACGCCACGGCCGTCCGGTGGAAGAGAACTCCGGTGACATGGATGGGGTTTCGTTCTGTCCGTTGTCCACTGCAGGCATGGCTCAGGGCCCTCCGGCGTGAAGGGCCCTGGACCAGTGGTGGCGTCGGTTGGGGAGCCGTTAACGAGCGGCGAATCAGGTGCCAAGTAACTCGTGAACCACCTCCGAGTCGCCGCCGCAAAATTTCAGCTGGACGGCGAGCCCAGCCTGGTGGCGCCGCCTTTGTTCCGTAACCAGCCCGCCTCGTCACAGGACAGGGTGAAGTAGTCCACCACCCCGTCCAGACCCAGATCCCGCCCACCGACAGCCCCTCTCGGCACCCCCGTTCCCAGCGTTCGGGCTGGACGGTATGGGCGCCGGTGTACAGCGGGGACGGATATCGGCGAAGGACTCCCTCACGGAAGGCGGACCTGGTAAATGGGCCGCCGCCGGAAAACTGTCATAGGCGTCAGCTGTGGCCGAAGGCCGCGCACGAGAGCGATGTGCTCGACGAGGTCACCGAACGCAGGCTGCTGACCAGGAACTTGCGGACCGTCAACGCCCTGCCGGACCCGACGGTCCTCGAGCCGGTGATCGCCGGTGTGACCGCGGGCTCAAAGGGGCGGGCGCGGTGTCGCCGGTCGGGCGCCTGTCCATGTGTGAGTGGGGCTGCCGCATGGACAGGCGTGACCGTGGGCCTCAAGCCGCTTCGAGGAAGGGGTAGTCGGTGTAGCCCTCGGCGCCCGGCCCGTAGAACAGTTCCGGGCGCGGCTCGTTCTCCGGGTGGCCACCCTGCCAGCGCTCGACCAGGTCGGGGTTGGCGATGAGGGCCCGGCCCACGACCACGGCGTCGGCGTGGTCGGCCTCGATGTGCTGGAGCGCCTGCTCGCGGGTGGTCTGCCCCCCGAAGGGGCCGCTGTTGACGATCAGCTTGCCGTCGAAGCGCCGCCGCAGCTCCTGTACAAGGTCGCCGCCCGGCTCGGCGTGCAGTACGGAGAGGTAGGCCAGGCCCAGCGGGCGCAGTTGGTCCATCAGGGTGCCGTAGGTGGCCAGGACGTCGTCCCGGTCGGTCTCGAAGACGTCCCCGAGGTCGACCTCCGGCGAGATCCGCAGCCCGACCCGCTCGGCACCGACGGCCTGGGCGACCGCCGTGACGACCTCGACGACGAAGCGGGCGCGGTTGTGCGGCGAGCCGCCGTACTCGTCGGTGCGCTGGTTGGCCGCCGGGGAGAGGAACTCCTGGAGCAGGTAGCCGTTGGCGCCGTGGATTTCCACGCCGTCCGCTCCCGCCTCGATGGCCCGGCGGGCCGCGGCGACGAAGTCCTCCAGGGCTGCCCGGATCTCCGCGGTGGTCATCGCTTCCGGTACGGGGTAGGGCTGCTCGCCCTTCTCGGTGAACGTCTTGCCGTCGATGGCGATCGCGCTGGGGGCGAGGATGCGGCGGCCGCCGTTGATGTCGGGGTGGGTGCCGCGGCCGGCGTGCATGATCTGCAGGACGATGCGGCCGCCCTCGGCGTGCACCGCCTCGAACACCCGCTGCCAGCCGGCCGCCTGCTCGTCGGTGGCGATGCCCGGCTCACCGACATACCCCTGCGACGCGTGGTCGGGGTAGGTGCCCTCGGTGATGATCATTCCGACGCTCGCCCGCTGCCGGTAGTACTCGGCCATCAGGTCCCCGGGAATGCCGGAGGAACCGGCCCGGACCCGGGTCAGCGGTGCCATGACGATGCGGTTGGCGAGCTCGATCTTCCCGAGGGAGACGGGGGAGAAAAGCGGGGGAACGGGCGAAACTTCTGAAATGTTGACAGTCATGGGTTTCTTTCTTTCTGCAACACGAAGGAAAACGGGATGAAGGTCTGCGACGCAGGGTGTCCCGGCGGAGGCGCGGATGCGGTCCTCGGGCAGGCGTGGCCCGCTGACGGTGACGCGGTTCCATGACCGCGATCGGGGTGTGGGTGGTGTTGGCGGCGAACGCGGTGAGAGCCGCATGCCGTCGGCGCCGGCGCCGGCGCCGGTCAAGCGCAACTGCCCGCCGGAGTACGGGCGTTCGCCCCTTGCGCACGATCAGCAGTAAGCCAGGTGACGAGTCATGGGTGCCGCCGCCGGAGTCGGTACGGATCGGTGTCTGCAGGCCGCGCCGCGACCGGCTCCCTCGACGCGCCTCGGCGAAGAGGACCGATACACGGCTTCACCTGGAACGCGTTTTTCGGCGGTGGCGGGAACAGCGATCTCAGCGCTCCTCATTCTCACCGGCCTGAGGCACTTCCGCCGGCCGATCGCCCATCGGACAGCGCGCTCCACGAAGGCGCGGGCCTAGTTGAGCGGCACGTCCGCGACGGCCTTGAGGTGGCTGAACGTCTCGAGGGAGTACCGGCCGTGGTACCGGCCCATGCCGCTTTCGCCGACGCCACCGAAAGGCAGTCCCGGCATGAGCAGCTGCATCACCGGCTGGCCCCAGGCGACGCCGCCGGAGGACGTCTCATTCACGAGGCGCGACTTGGTGGCCTCGGACGTGGTGAAGGCGTAGAGCGCGAGGGGCTTTTCGCGTTCGTTGATGAAGGCGATAGCGGCATCGAGGTCTTCGACTTCGACGACGGCGAGGATCGGACCGAAGATCTCCTCCTGCATGACCGGCGATGCGGGGTCGACATCGGTGAGCACCGTCGGTGCGATGAACAGGTCGTCACGGTCGTGCCGGCCTCCCACCGCCGCCCGGCCGGAATCCAGCAGACGGGTGAGCCGGTCGAAATGCCGCTCGTTGATGATCCGGCCGAAGTCGGCTGCGGTCTGCGGAGTGGAGCCGAACTGAGCTTCGACCGCCGCACGCAGGGCGGGAACCAGTGCGGCAGCGGTGGCAGGATCGGCCAGAACGTAGTCAGGGGCTATGCACTGCTGCCCCGCGTTGCCGAACTTGGCGCCGACCAGCCGCTTCGCGGTCTCGTCCACGTCGGCGTCGGGCGCCACGAAGACCGGCGACTTGCCCCCGAGTTCAAGCGTGACCGGGGTGAGGTTCTTGGCTGCCGCGGCCATGACGATCCGGCCGACCGCGCCATTGCCGGTGTAGAAGATGTGGTCGAAACGCTGCGCCAGGAGGGCCGTGGTCTCCTCGGCGCCCCCCTCGACCACGGTGAGCACGTCGGCGTCGAAGTACTCACGCAGGAGCCGCGAAGCGACCGCCGAAGTGTGCACCGACATCTCGCTCGGCTTGGCCACCACGGTGTTCCCGGCGGCCAGCGCGCCGATGATGGGGTCGATGAGAAGGTGCAGCGGGAAGTTCCACGGGGCGATCACCAGGACGACCCCGAGCGGGTCGTACGTGGTGTAGGCCGTTGTCGTGGGACCGAAGTGGGCAGGAACCTCCACCGGGCGAGGCTCAAGCCAGTTCTCGAGATTCGCCAGTGCCTCGTCGATGTCGGCGACGGTGAAGTCGATCTCCTGAGTCTTGGCCTCGGCGGCGTTCTTCCTCAGGTCCGCCCAGAGCGCTTCGATCAGCTCCTGCTCGTTCTCGACCAGCAGGGCCCGCAGCCGCCGCAACTGGCTGACGCGCCAGTCCAGCCCGCGGGTCACGCCGGTGTTGAACGTCGCACGAAGGCGGCCCACCACCTCCGCGGCCGTTTCGGTCCGGTGCGTCCTCGACTCGGTCGCCTGTGTTGTGGTCATGGGGTGTGCTCCGCTCTTGATGCAGGCCGCGCCGTCAAAGGCGTTCGTGGCATGCCGTAGTACCGGTGATGGGCAACCCGGTGGATGACGGATGAAGGGTCAATCCGTGCCTTCACTGTAACCCATGTACGCGTTAGCGCGAACATGGGGCGGGGGATATTCTTCCCTCATGGCCAGTCGCACCTCATCCCCCCTCGTCCACCCCGACACGGACGACCTCGACCTCTTCAAGATCATGAGCGCGCTGACCGACGAAACCCGGCTCACCATCGTCGTCACCCTCTCCGTCTCCCCCGGACTGGCCTGCAGCGGCTTCACGCAGGACGTCACCGCGTCCGTACTCACCCGCCACTTCCGCGTCCTGCGCGAGGCCGGTCTCATCCGGCAGCACGACGTCGGCACCCGCCGCTTCAACACTCTGCGCAAGGAAGAACTGGACCAGCGCTTCCCCGGACTGCTCGACCTCGTCCTCAAGGAGAGCGTCGGCCGCGTGGAGCCCTACGTGAACACCGAGTGCGCCTGACCCTCCGGGGCACCCCTCCGTGGCCGCGACGAACCGGACCCACCGCAGCCAGGCGTCCTGCTTACGGTTGGCATCGATCACGTCGAACAACACCCCTGGCGCCGAGCGGCAGTAACCGGTGCCCCAGCAAGGCGCGCCAGACGCCTCCGGGGGCGGTGTCGGATTCAGGACGGCGCGGGCGTGCTGCGGGCAGGCAGTGGAAGAACGGTGCCGCCGCTGCGCAGGGCGTCGTTTTCGAGGGCCAGCTGGCGGATGGCCTCCTCGTACAGGGCGAGGGTGCGGCGCAGGTCGGTGTTCTCCTTCCGTAGCCGGCTCAGGTTGGCTTCGGTACGCGCGTCGGATCCGGAGGGTTCCGTCGGCGTCGCAGGCTGGGCTGGCGCCGGGATGCGGGACCGGAAGTGCACGTCGATCAGATCGGCGTAGTGCCGGTGGAAGGTGGCGTGCGGGATGTCCAGAAGCCGCTCGATCGCGGTCACGGTGGGGCGCCGTCCGCGGGCTGCGGCCTCGGCAAGGACGGTATCGATGGCGGCTTTGACGGTGTCGGTGCCGGGCAGGGCGCGTTTCACTCGGCGATCTCCGGGGCGTGGCGAGTGAGGAACGCGGCGGTGGCACGGTGCTGTTCCTCAAGGCGGTGACGGACGTACGGGGCAGACGGTCGTCGGCGGCCAGGGTGTGACGGGCCAGGATGCGGCGCAGGCGGGATTCGTCGGTGACGACCTGGCCGTCGAAGACCGTGTGGCGGACGAGCTCGGCGAGCCGGGCTTCGGCTTCCGCACCTGCGGGACCGGTCAGAGCCGGCCGTCAGCCGGCTGGCAGCGTTCCAGGACGGGGGCCGTTCAGAGTCCGGGGCGTCGCCGGTACCGTGGGCGCGGGCGGGACCGGGTGCATCATCTGGCGGATTCGGCAGCGCCGACCCGGCGCACCCGCTGATCCACAGTCGCGGAGTGTCCGTCCGGCCGGCGTCGGGGGTCGGACAGCGCGAGAACCTGGGGAAGCCGTGTCGCCACCGGCACCCGACTCGAGCCTGCGCCGCACCGGCACCTTCACGAGATGGCAGCCGGACTGTCCTTACTCCGAGCCCAGGGAGTAATGGACTCTGTAGTCACGGCCGAAGCGGTTGGCCTCTGCCGCGGACCCGGTCAGTCGGTGCAGCCAGAACCCGTAGGCCACCGACTCCATCTGCTCCTGCGTCAGATGCAGCCGCCACCTTCTCGCGCCCCGGTCGTACACGGCCGTACGGACCTGCTCGGCAAGGCCTGTCGCGGGCGGTGACTTCAGCTCGCCGGCCAGGCCGACGAACACCCGCAGCGCTGTCACCTGGGACGGCGCCAGCTCCACCAACCGCTGGCCCGGCGCTGCCTCCGGTCCCAGGGACATCGGAGTCGGCCGGACCCCGGCGTAGGCGAGCAGGTCGTGCCCGATCGCCGACAAGCGGACCGCCCAGCAGGAGGCCGGTCACCTGGATCCCGCCTGGGACTCCATCGACATCCTCGTCTTCGTCAGCCAGCTCGCCACGGCCTGGGCCGGCCAACTCGACCTCGTGGACGCGGCGGCCGACCAGGCCCGCGACCCCTCCCCGGCAGCCCGCCGCGCCGCCGTCGTCGCTGCCGTGCAGCGTCTGTTTCCTGCCACCGCAGGCGACGCCGGCGTCGGGGCTGGGAGCTGATCGATCGACTTCGGCATCAGCCCGGCCACATCCTTCGCCCGCTGGTAGGCCAACGTGTCGAAGAAGTAGGACTGCTCATCCCCCTGCCCCGAGCGCTCGGCCGATCGGTGTGGAGTGAGGACCTCCGCCAGGCTGGCCGACTCAGGTGCGGGCCGCCACCCTGCATCCGATGCCGGGAGGGGCCGACGACGGACGTTACCGCCGCCTCACCGTCCACCTCCCCCGCAGTACGCGCAGCGGCTCTTCGACCCCCGCGACGCCGGAGCCGGCGACGCGCAACTGCGCGGCATCGTCGCCGAAGGGCTCCAGGAGATCTCCTGCAAGGACGGCGGCCGCCGCGCCGACCACCTCGAAGTCGAACTCAACGACATCGACTACATCGACGTCAGCTTCTGACCCACACCGCACACACGACAGCGCCCGGACGGGGAGATGAGCCGAAGCGCGATAGTTGTCACGAAAAGCAGGCCTGTTGTCACCATGAGCCGCTAGTGGGTCCGTCGATGGGCGACCTTTTGAGATAGTGGCACCTGATCGAGGCGACTGACACCGACGGCCGTCAAATACCAGACGCGTGGTCGGTGGACTCGGGTGACCAGCGAGGACGCCCTGAGTGTCGGTGGCAACCGGTTCGAGCTTCCCGGACAGGTGCCAACCAAGATGGCCTTTTGATGCCGCCCATCGCGGCCAACCCGTAGGGGGGCAGCCCGGGCAACTCCGTTATGCCGACCCACCGGTGTCGGCCTGGGCCCCTGCATCCCAGCCCTGGAGCGCAGCCGGCTCTTCGATCAATCTTTGGGGCTGGTGTGCCCGGTTCGCCTCGCGAAGAGCCACCCAGGCGTCCGCTACGGGACCGACGTGCCCGAGCTTATCGGGGTTGTTCACCGTGTGGATCGTCTGGATCTGCCCGTCGAGTACAGCGAGCGCCCAGGTGCTGAGGACCTGGCCGTCCCGGTCGCGGAAGATCGCACCTGGCTGGCCGTTCACCTGCTGCGGCTCCACGACGCCACCGCCCCTGATAACCAACGGCACGAACGCCGCGAGCACCCGGACCACGTGCCCGGCACCGAGGACGACCGGCTTGAATTGCGGGGCCTTGCCGCCACTGTCGCCGATCATCTGAACGTCGGCGGCCAGCAGCTCGGCCAGCCCGTCGACATCCCCTTCCCGAAAGGCATCAAAGAAGCGTTCGGCGAGTTCCTCGCGCTCCTTCCGGTCGGCCTCGAACCGGGCCCGGCCCGCATCCATGTGACGGCGCGCCCGCACCGCGAGCTGGTGGCACGCCACTTCCGATCGCCCCACGACCGATGCGATCTCCGGGAAGCCGAAGGCGAACACCTCCCGCAACACGAAGACGGCGCGCTCAAGCGGGGTGAGTCTCTCCAGCAGGAGCAGAGCCGCCATCGATAGCGAGTCCGCCAGCTCCGCCGACCGCGCCGGATCCTCGTACGGATCGCTCAACAGCGGTTCGGGGAGCCACGGTCCGGCATACTCCTCCCGCCGGACGCGGGCCGAGCGCAGTACGTCGATCGAGATCCGAGTGACCACTGTCGACAAGAAAGCCTTGGCTGACCCGGGCCGGGTGGAGGTGGCCTGGTAGCGCAGCCAGGTCTCCTGGACCGCGTCCTCAGCCTCGCTCACACTGCCCAGGATCCGATAGGCGATCGAGAACAGCAGCGGCTGCTGCTCCTGGAACTCTTCGGTCTTGGTCATGCTGATTCCTCCTCGAATCTCTGCCGCCGGGGTGGCGCCGGCTCCCAGATGGGGGAGCCGCGCCCCTCGGCTATCAATGACCACTGCCTGTTGTGTGGCCGGTAGCAGGGCCGGGCACCTCCGGACCGGCTTTGGCGCCCGGCCCGGAGAACGCACCGCTGTCCTGGGCCGGCATCACCAGGGCACTGAGCCCTCCTCACTGAAGAATCCGGCGGTCGGGCCGTCCGCGCCGAGCGTGGCCAAGCGCACCACTACTGCGGCGCCCTGCGTGACCGTAAGGAATCCGGTGTGGTTGTTGCTGTCCGTGTCGACAAAGCCGGGGGCGACTGCGTTGACGAGGATGCCGTCCTTCCGCAGCTCATTGGCGTACTGCACGGTCAGCGCGGTCAGTGCGCTCTTGGACGGCGAATATGCAGCCGACGGCAGCAGTGCTGCGAAGGGGCCGTCCGGATCGCTGGTGAGACTCAACGACGCGGCGTGACTGCTGACGTTGACGACGCGTGGCGCCGGTGACCGCCGCAGCAGCGGCAACATGGCGTTGGTCACCGCGATCACTCCGAAGACGTTGGTCTCGAACACCGCCCGGACCATGTCCAAGTCGACAGAGCTGGGGACTTGGTCGTGGGCCTCGTCGGGCGAGACCTGCCCGGAGCCGGTGATGCCGGCGTTGTTGATCAGCACGTCGAGGTAGCCGAAGCGCTCCTCAACCTGCTTCGCCGCCTCCTGAACGGTGGCCTGGTCGGTGACGTCCAAGGTGACCGCGTGCGCGTCGCCGCCGGCCGCGCGCACCGTCGCAGCGGATTCCTCGCCGCGCCGCAGGTCTCTGGCGCCGATCAGGACCGTCATGCCCAGCGCAGCGAGTTGCTCGGCAACCCCACGACCGATCCCCTTGTTCGCCCCGGTAACCAGCGCGACCTTCTGATGTGTCATCCGCTCGCTCATGACCAGCTCCCTGTTGTCGAGGTGGGCTCTTCTCAGAACCTGTCTTCGCAACCTGAGACGAGACAGCCCGGCCGTCTCTGACACGCGGACAGAATCAACTGTTTTCGGCCGGGGCGACCTATGCCAGAGCCAGGCAGGACGGTCTGCTCGCCTGCGAGGTTCCCGAAGCAGAAACCGGTGACAGAAAGGCTGCACAATGGCCGTCAGTGACAAGCGGAATGCCTCATTGGTGACAACCAGCTTGCTTCACGAGACCCAAACCGCCGGCTCGCCCCGTCCGGAAGGTGACAAATCTCGTGCTTCGGCTCAGGAGAGGCCGCCGCACCGTCCGCCCCTACTGCAGGACGGCGTCGCCCTACACCTCGATGTATGCGACGACCACCACGGTGCGCAGCGCGGTGACGAACAGGATGCGCACGGCCTCGAGTTCGTCGGTGTACTGGCGCAGCCGGGGACCGGTCGTGTCGCCGGGGATCGCGTCGCCGATGTCGGGGTCGACGGAGATGACGACCAGGGCGCGGTCCAGGGCGTGGAGTTCGGTCTCGCTGATGATGGTCTCCAGCTGCTTGGCGGCTGCGTCGGAGAAGGCGATACTGGCGCGGCGGAGGCCGTGCGGCAGTGTCATCAGGCGACGGACTGACGCTGGCCGGTAAGACGGGTGAGGTGGGCCTCGCGCAGTTCCTCCCACGGCGTGCAGGTCTCCACCGCGGGCAGCCCGTGGGCGGCGACGTCTTCCAGGACGGCGGCGAACCGATCAGCGTCGGCACGCGTCTTGGCCGCTCAGGCGCGCACTGCATCGGCGACCGCGGGTTCCAACTGCTGCCGGGCCCCAGCTCCGCGGGGATCCTTCACGGCATATCGGAGCGGCCTTGCTGTTCGTCGGTGATGTAGTACTGGCGCAACCTGGCCCGTTCGGCCTCTCCGCGTTCCGTGTCGCGCATCGGCTCGTCGACGCCCGTGGACGCCTCGCGGTCCCTGGGGCTGTCGGAGCCGGCGGAGATGGTGTCCTCCTCCTGCTCCTTGCCGCTGCGGGCGATGCCCGACGCGGTGGTGTCGTCGTAGCCGCTCTGCGGGGTGGCGGTGTCGGGGTGCTCTTCGCCGCTGCGGGCGATGCCCGACGCGGTGGTGTCCTCGTAGCGGATCTCCGGCGCGCCGGCAGTAGTGGTGTCGGGAGAAGTCGTGGCACCGGCGTGAGCCCAGCCGCCTTCACCTGGCTGGTTGGCCTGCTGCCAGGCGGCGTCCCAGGCAAGGCCGTAATACTCGTACAGGTGGTGCTCCTCCTGTACGGACAGGTGGCCGCCTGCGTCGACGTCGACGTTGGGCGCGTCTTTGACCTTGTCCTTGGAGTAGGGCACTTCCAGGTGGTCCGCGACCACTGCGGCGTCCTGGATGGGCACGAAGGACTCGCTGGTGCCGAACAGGCCCGTTTTGACGCTCACCCACTCGGGACGACCGGTGACATCGTCGAGGAAGACGTGCTTGGCGTCGCCGATCTTGTTGCCCTCGGCGTCGTAGACCGGATGATCCAGCACTGTCGGGATCTGCTCTCGCGTGATCATCTCTCCTCCCACTTCCCTGTGTGATTACCGGTTACCTATCCGACAACCGTTCGTCTGCTCTCTGTTGATCATCGCGCTCCCTTTCCATGGGCCTCCTCGTCCGGCTAACCATAAAATGCGACAGAACACGCAAATCTTCGCTTTTGTCATGGATGCGTGTGTGGGGTGTGTACGTCCGGCTACCCGTACGACATGGTGCGAACGGTGAAACGCCATGGAAGGCACGGCGGGCACGCGGCGGCCGACCAGGAGGTCGAGGCCGGGCGGGGGACGGGTGCCGGGCCGGATGAGCAGGTGGAGGAGCAGGCGCCGGACACTCCGACGGACCTGCCGAAGGGCTCCTGGGTGGCGGTGCTGAAAGGCACCCTGAAGGAGTTCAAGAAGGATGAGCTGGCCGACCGGGCCGCGGCGCTGACCTATTAGCGCCCGGTGGGTGCTGCGGCAGGGCGGTAGCGACCCGGCACCGCTGTACCGTGCGCTGTGCGCCGACCCCGCAGCCCGACCCGCAGCCGCAGCCGCAGCCGCAGTGGGCCTCGGCGAGTGCGGGGTTCGCGAGGACGCGGACCTGGTCCGGGCGCTGCTCGCGCACTCGGCCCCCGGGGTGCGCGCCTGCGCGGTGGCGGGACTGCGAGCGCTGGAGGCGGTGCGCGTCGACGACGTACGACCGCTCCTGGACGACCCGTCGGCGGCAGTGGTCCGGCAGTCGACCGAGGTTCTGCTGCCGTGGTCCGACCGCGTACCGCAAGAGCTGCTGCACGAGCTCCTGGCCGACGACCGTCCGCGCCACCAACGGGTCGCGGCGATCCGGCTGCTGCGGGTGGTCGGAGTGCACGCCTACTAGGTCGTTTCTGATGGCGTCTATGCGGCTCGGGCCAGGGCGATTGCTGTCGCTCGGAAGTCGATTTCGTAGGCGACCGGAGACCGCCGACCGAGGCGGGAGTGCCTGCGGCGGGTGTTGTATCGGGCCAGCCAGCGGAAGACGTCGAGTCGCGCTTTACTCTCGCTCAACCAGCCTTTGCGGCCCTTGAGCGTCTCCCTCTCGAAGGCTGCGTTGATCCACTCGGCGGCGGCGTTGTTCGCGCTGGAGCCGACCGCGCCCATGCTCTGCCGAACCCCTGCTGAGCAGCAGATTTCAGCGAATGCTCTGCTCGTGTACTGGGATCCGTGCTCGTGTGCAGCACCGCTCCGGCCAGGTTTCAGCACCGCTCCGGCCAGGTTTCTGCGGGTCTGCTGGGCTGTCGCAAGGGCGTCGATGACGAGTTCGGTCCGCATGTGGTCAGCGATTGCCCACCCGGCCAGCCGTCGTGAGCACAGGTCGATGACGGTCGCGAGGTAGAGCGGCTTCGAGTGCGCGGGCCTGGCTCCGAGACCCTGCGCTACGGCCGTGCACAGCGCGGGCGGCACTTCTGCGCGTTTGGCCACCTGGCCCCACCTGGTCGAAAGAGCGGCGCGTGACGTCCCGAGGCGGCTACTGCCGATCGCCCACAGGCACGAGCACGAGGTGGGGCCACCGCAGACCGTCATCGAACGCCTGCCGGCGCCACCGTCGACCGCGGCGAGGATGGCGCGGCACCGCGGCCGACGACCGCGGGCTCGGCGTTGCCGGCAGGCACGCGTTCTCCGACGGAGCGTCAGGTCTGCTGCGCTGTGGCGTGCTGCCGGGGAGCGGCAGGATGGGGAAGCGGGATCTTCTGCGCGAGTTTCTCGCCTTCGACGTCCAGGTCGGGCAGGAGACGGTCCAGCCACACGGGAATCCACCAGGCCTTCTCCCGCGCGAGTGCCATGGTGGCCGGGATGAATGTCATGCGGATGACGAACGCGTCGATGAGGATGCCCGCCGCCAGCGCGAATCCCGCCTGTTTGATCATGGGCTGGGCGTTGAAGATGAATCCGGCGAAGACCGAGACCATGATCGTGGCCGCGGCGACCACGACGGCGCTCGCCCGGGCGAAGCCGGAGACGGTCGCGTCGAGCGGGTCGGCGCCGTGCATGCGGGCCTCGCGCATCGAGGTGACCAGGAACACCTGGTAGTCCATGGCCAGTCCGTAGAGCACGCCGGTGACGATGATGGGCAGCAGGCTCACCACAGGTGCGCTCGCGTCGAGTCCGAACAGCGCCTGCAGCCAGCCCCATTGGAAGACTGCCGTGGTGATGCCGAAGGTGGCGGCGATGCTGAGCAGGAAGCCGACAGTGGCCATCACCGGGACGACGACCGAGCGGAAGACCAGGAGCAGGACGATCAGCGAGAGCCCGAGAACGGTGGCCACGTAGAGGGGCAGGACGTCCCCGAGGCGGTCGGACACGTCGATCGCGAGGGCGGTGAAGCCGGTGATGCCGATGGTGACGCCATGGGTTTCGCGGATCTCCCGGCTCTTGTCCCGCACGGAGGTGACGAGGTCCTTGGTGCCGTCGTCGTTCGGACCGTCGCCGGGAACGAGGCTGAGGACGGCCACGGTGCCGGCGGTGTTCATACCTGCCAGAGAGATCGAAGTGGCGCCCTCGGTGTCCTTCAGCTCGGAGACGACCGCGGCGAGCGCCGTGGGAGTGAGCGGCCGCCCGCTGTCGGAGGAGCGGGCGACGAGCATGAGGGGGCCGTTGTAGCCGGGGCCGAAGGTGTCGCTGACCTCCTCGTAGCTCTGGCGCTGGGCGGTGTCGGGGTTGTAGCTGGCGCCGGACGGCAGGCCCATCCTCATGTCGAGGGCGGGCAGCGCGAGAACCAGGGGGATCAGGAACGCCGCCGTGAGAGCGGGGTACTTGTGGCGGACCAGGCGTGATCCCCAGCGGGTGGCCCGTGTCCGTGCGGCGGCGGAGGCCTGCTGCTGCGCCGTGCGTCGGGTTCCGGCCGAGCAGATGCGCTCCTTGACCAGGCCCAGGAGCGCCGGCAGCAGGGTCAGGGCGAGCAGGACGGTGACGGCGATCGTGGCAGCGGCGGCGAGGGCCATGGTGCTGAGCAGCGTGATACCGACCACCAGCAGTCCTGCCAGGGCGATGATGACGGTGCTGCCGGCGAAGAAGACCGCGCTGCCGGCGGTGCCGATGGCGCGGCCGGTCGCCTCGTGCGCGTCCAGGCCGGTGTCCAGGATGAGCCGCCGTTGCCGGTTGACGATGAACAGGGCGTAGTCGATGCCGACGGCGAGCCCCAGCATCAGGGCCAGTACGGCGGTGAGCGAGTGGATCTCGAAGACGGTGGAGAGGGTGAAGGCGCCGCCGACGCCCACCGTGACACCGACCAGAGCGATGACCAGGGGCAGGCCCGCCGCCACGACCGACCCCAGAGTGGCCAGCAGGACGATGGCCGCCACCACGACGCCGACGATCTCACCGACGCCCACGATCTCGGGTATCTCCAGCATCGCCGCCGACGGCAGGACGTCGAGGTGAGCTCGTTCGGCCTGCCGCTCGGCGGCCTCGACGGTGCTGTCGATCGTGCCGGAGGGCAGCTCATAGGTCTGCTCGTCGAACTGGAACTGCATCAGGGCGGTGGAGCCGTCGGCCGAGACGACGACCCCGGGCACCGGTCGGCCGTCCCGTAGCAGCGGGGCCGGCACCTTGCCTCCCGTCGGCTGCCCGGCGGCTTCGGCCACCGCCGCCTGGGCCCGCAGCAGCGGACTCCTCTCCCCCTTCGACAACTCCTCGGCGAGGACCTTGCGGGCGTCGATGACGTGGTCGTGGCGGTAGACCGCGTCCACCGCGGCGATGAGGGCGGCGCGGCTGTCCTCGCCGTCGATCCGTGTCCCGTTCTGCGCGCGGAACACCAGCATGCCCTGCCCGCCGGACGCCTCGGGAAGGGACTTCGCCAGATCGTCGATGACCTCCTGGGCGGGGGTGCCGTCGATGCGTACCTCGTTGCTCAGTTTGACGGGGTTGACCGCGAGCAGCGCCACCACGGCGGACACGATCGCCAGCCAGCCGGCGATCACATACCAGGGCCTGGCGTAGGCGAAATGCCCCAGCCGGTACAGCAGTACAGACATGCCCTTCTCCCTTCTCCGGCGCACCCTGCCTGGGCACGCACACTCGAACGAAGTGAGAGGGTACTACCAAAACAATAGTTGTCTATCAAAACGGTAGGGTGCTACCGTCCCGCAGGGGATTGAGTAGTCTGCGGTGCAGAACGGAAGGGTCACAGATGCCGAACGCCGCACCGCGCACACACCGGCTCCGCAGGGTTGACGCCCGCTCCAGCGTGGAGCGCATCATCGCGGCCGGACGCAATGTCCTGGGTGCGGGTGAGGGCTCTCTGGAGCAGATCGCCGCCGAGGCGGGCGTGGGCATCGCCACGCTCTACCGGCACTTCCCCAACCGGGAGGCCATCGTCCGGGCCGTCCTCGACGACATCCTCGAAACCGACCTCCTCCCACTGATCAACGACGCCACCGCCTCCAGCCACCCACGCCAGACCCTCCTGGACATCGCCACCCGGCTGCTCGACCTGATCACCGAGGAGCGGGGACTGGTCACCTTCGCCGCCAACTTCGCCGACGTCGCCGTGGATGCCCTCCAGCGCCTCAGCGAGTCCCTCCGCCCCCTCCTCGAGCACGCACAGGAGCAGGGCGAGATCCGTACCGACCTCACTGCGGACGACATTCCGCACTTCCTCGTCATGGGTATCGCAGGCCTCGCGCTCCCCGGCACCGCACCGTCCATGCGCGCACGCTTCATGGCCCTGCTCTTCGACTCGCTCAACCCCGCCGGCGCGTCCCCTCTCCCACCGGCACGCGCGGAAACGGAGGATGACGACCTCCGCGCCGCGATCAGCAGCGCCGTCCGGGACTGACTCCCGGAGCCGAGGCCGACGCCCAAGGGCGCCATCGCCGCGAGGCCGAGGAGCCCTCCACGGCAGAGCCCGGGCTCCCGGAGGTGAGGGGAGGGAGTGTCGGGCAGTCCTCGTGTGTGTCTGCCCCCTGGGCCGGAATGACCTGGCTCGGCCGATGACCAGCGCCGCCCCGTGCCGGAACCCGTGCGCTGTTCGGCGTGGTCTTCGGGTCCTTGGCGCCCGCGCCTCGCCGAATACAAGAAGCCGCTGACTGTGCGTCGATCGCGGCCGAAGGCCCTACGGGACGCCATGGTCCGTGCAGCGCATCGTCCGGGCACGTGGTTCGGGCTGCCGGAGGTGGGGTGGGTGCGGCTGGCGGTGGGGTGCGGGATGAGGGTCCGGCCGGGCAGGTGCCCGGCGTGCCCAGCGGGGTCTGCCCCGGTCGGCACCTGCAGGTGGAATCCGCAGGTGACAGCCCGCCCTGCGAGCTGGTGGCGGTCAGTTGGGTCCAGACGGCCGTCTCGCCGCGGTCCGCTGCCCGCCTCCCGAGTTCGTCGGTCCAGGCACGTTCGCCGGCCACGGCGTCGCGCCACGCCCACAGCCGGCGGGTGACGTGGTGCAGTGGGTACTCCTGGGTGATGCCCAGGGCACCGTGCAACTGGTGTGCCAGGCACCCGACTTCGGTTGCCGCCTGGGCGGTGGTGATGCGGGCCACGGCTACGGCCGCAGTCGCTTCATCCGGTTCGACGGGTTCGGTGCCCGCGTGCCCAGGGCCGGAGGCGATCGGCGTGGCCGGAGTGCGGTGCAGCAGAACCGTGTCCCGTGGCTCGCCGGCCAGGTTCTCGCCCTGCCGTACCGTGGTGTTGGATTCGAGAACCGTCACACCGCGCTCGGCAGGTCGAGGCCAGACTGGCGACGGCCCGCGCTGGGGGTATCCCCCGTTCCGATCTTGGGGTGCGCCGGATCGCGCCCCGTAGGGGGGCGAAACTAGCGTCCAGCCATGACTTCGACTCTGCGAAAGCACCTGGCCATGGCACTCGGTGTCGCTACGCTGCTCACCGCCGAGGTGGTCTCGGCCGTCGCCCAGCCCGCCGGTCCCTCCCCTGTGGAGCAGTTACGCCAGGACACCGAGGCGATCCACGCCCTCGGTATCAGCGGTGTGCAGGCCCTCGTCATCGCGCCTAACGGTCGGCAGTCGGTCGCCATCAGCGGTACCGCCGACCTGAACACCGGCCGCCCGGTCCCTTCCGGCGGCTACTTCCGCATGGCCAGCACATCCAAGACGCTGGTCGCCACCGTGGTCCTCCAACTGGAGGTCGAGGGCAGGCTGTCCCTGGACGACACGGTCGACCACTGGCTGCCCGGTGTGGTGCGGGGTAACGGCAACGACGGCAGCCACATCACCATCCGCCACCTGCTCCAGCACACCAGCGGCATCCGCGACGCCCTGCCCGGATACACCACGCCGGAGGAGTACTACCACCAGCGCCACAACATCTACGAACCCAAGCAACTGGTCGACCTCGCGATGGCCCAAGAGCCGGAGGACTTTCTGCCCGGCGAGGGCTGGGCGTACTCCAACACCGGCTACGTCCTGCTCGACATGATCATCCAGAAGGCCACCGGTCACCCCGCCCACCAAGAGATCAAAAACCGCATCCTGCGCCCGCTGGGCCTCGACCAGACCCGGTGGATGGGCACCTCGCCCACCCTGCCCCGACCCCACGCCCAGGCTTACCAGCTCTTCGGCCCCGGTTCCCGGGTGGACGTCACCGACCAGATACCGGTGGACTACGCGAACCTTTCGTGGGTCACGACCACCCGGGACGAGAACCGCTTCCTCCGCGCGCTGCTCGATGGCCGCCTCCTACCGGCACGGCAGCTGGCCAAGATGAAACAGACCGTCCCCGTGAACGCGGAGGTCCAACAGCTGTGGCCCGACGGCCGATACGGGCTCGGGCTGGTCGACCGCCCTTTGAGCTGCGGAGGAACCTACTGGAGCCATGAGGGCGGGGACGGTGGCTACATCACCCTCAACGGCGTCACCGACGACGGCAGGCGAAGCGCCGTGGTCTCCATGTCCGAGGCACGCGGCGACACCCAGGAGCACATACTGGAACAGGAGAACGCGGCCAGCACCCTGATCGACCACGCACTGTGCGCCGGGGGCCCCAGCACCCCGTGAACGGAGGTGTCGTCGAGGTGGGCGGTGACCTCAGCGCAGCGCTCGCTGGTGCCGCAGATCAGCGCTGCGCGCCCCCTTGCCTCTCATGGCCCCCTTTCGTCTCCGCGATACCCCGTCTTTGCCGTCCACATTGCTCCTGTCGGCCGTGACGATGCGCCGTCTGGGTGAGGCTGCGTGTCGGCGGTGAAGACGGGCATGCCGAGGTCGACCAGCTGTGGCCGGCCATCGGTCGGGGCCCGCTTGAGCCCTCGAGACCGTGCGCACGTACGCCGGCCCCGGCCGACTTGTACAGGTTCACCAAATCCGGGGCCTGCTCCTGCATCGTGGACAAACTGATAGCCGCGGCTTCGTTCGAAACCCTGCCCATGGTCACCACTCCTGTGTCGCGAACACCCTCATCCTCGCGGTCGCGGCGGTATCACGGGGAGAGTTCTCCAACGGGGCCCGGGCCCCCCTCGGCGACGTCACCGGCCGGTGTGTAGGCGATCTCGGCGCCGGGGCGGCCCGGCACGCTGCCCACCTGGCCGTCCACCACGAACCACCCCGCATCGTCGCGGTCGACGCCTCGCCCGCCCAGCACGCCATGGCCAAGGACCTGTACGGCCATCTCGCCCCGCGGCTGCGCCTGGCTCATTGCGATGTGCTGGCCCACCTGAGGGCCAGCGCCGACACCTACGACGTCCTCTACAGCGTCTTCGGTGCCGTTGACTTCACCGAACCGCGCGAGCTGCTGCCCGCAGCGGCGAGCGCGCTGCGCCCCGGCGGGCGGCTGGTGTTCTCCACCCTTGCCCATCACCTCGGCGGCACGCCCGCCCACCCCGACGTGCAGCACACCGAGATCGGTGCGAAGACGCCGGACGGCGTGGCGGCCCTCATGCGCCGCCGGGTACTCCAGGAGCAGGTGTGGACCAAGCTCCTCGAGGAGGCCAGGTTCAGTACCGAGGTGCTGCCCGGCGGACCAGAGCCGCGCGCCGCCGACACGCTCCTGGTGACCGCGTTCCGCACGGGCGATCAGCGGACCATCTGATGCGAGGACAGACCGGCTTGGCTTCCCAGCCTGGTCAGGGCGGGCTGGGGGCGTGCAGGTCAATGAAGAAGCACAGCCCCACGGCGGGCTCGCCCAGCTCCCGGTTCGGGCGGTCAGCCGGCGCGACGGCACATCGCGCGGCAGACAGCTGACCTGCGCGGAGGGCTGTCGCTGCGAGGAGCCGGCCGCCGTGACAGAGGAGGGACCATTCCCGTCGGCGCGGGGACGTTCCCCAGAAGCTCGGACGCGTGCTGATCGTCACTGGTACCGGCCCCTGCCGGCACAAGCCATGTTCATCTCCGGAGGGCGCCGCACGGTGGCCGACGACGCAGTCCAAGAGGCCTTCTCGCAGTGCTGGCAGCGCGGGCACGCCTCGCATCTTGAGCCGGTGCGATCCTGGCCGCCCTGGCTGCGCACCACAGTGGTCCGCGAAGTGCTCCGCTTACGGTGCCGTGAACACGCTGGCCGCGCTGAAATCGATCCGCGCCGCCCGGCCCGACGGCGCCCCGATCTACGTGGAACCGGCCCGGCTCGCCGTCGCCGCCCCTGTCCGTGCTCTGCTCGGATGCCATGCCGTCAGTGTCACACCGCGCTGACCTGGGTGGCAGGCGCGTGGGGGCCCTGTCATTACCCCGAACGCCGCTCCCCGGCACAGCCCGACCTGCCACCTGGACCGGAAAGGCGGGATGCTCGAGGAACCCGCGAAAAGTAAGGAACGCCCCATGCAGACCGTCACCCTCAACAACGGCGTCGAGGTGCCCATCCTCGGTTTCGGCGTCTACCAGATCCCGCCGGAGCAGACCGAGCAGGCCGTCACCGAGGCCCTCGCCGCCGGCTACCGGCTGCTCGACACAGCAGCCGCGTACGGCAACGAGGAAGCCGTCGGCCGGGCGATCAAGAGCAGTGGCATCCCGCGCGAGGAGCTGTTCGTCACCACCAAGCTGTGGGTCCAGGACGCGCCCGCGCAGGAGAACACCGAGCGCGCCTTCGAGACGTCCCTGACCAAGCTCGGCCTGGACCACCTCGACCTGTACCTGATGCACCAGCCCTACGGCGACGTGTACGGCCAGTGGCGCGCCATGCAGGACCTGAACCGCGAAGGCCGCGTCAGGGCGATCGGCGTCGCCAACTTCTACCCCGACCGGCTTCTCGACCTCGTCATCAACAACGAGGTCACGCCCGCGGTCAACCAGATCGAGACCCACCCGTTCTTCCAGCGCACGGCCGACCAGGAGCTGATGCGCGAGCACGGGGTCCAGATCCAGTCGTGGGGCGGGTTCGCCGAGGGCAGGAACGACATCTTCACCCACCCGGTCCTGAGCGAGATCGGCACGAGCCACGACAGGTCGGTGGCGCAGGTCGTGCTCCGCTGGCTGACCCAGCGCGGTGTGATCGCGATCCCCAAGTCGGTCCGTGCCGACCGTATGGCCGAGAACTTCGACATCTTCGACTTCGAGCTCACCGACGACCAGATGGCGGCCATCACCGCCCTGGACACCGGAGCGACGCTGTTCTTCGACCACCACGACCCGGCAATGGTCAGCTGGCTCAGCGCACGGCGCCTGGACGCCTGAGCCGGCGGACGTCAGCGCCACCGCACCAGAACGAACTCGCGCGCGGTACTCCGCGCCTCCACGGACCGAGGAACCCGTCCGGGAGGGGCACCTCCTCGACGTCCTCACGACGGCACCCACCTCACGGACCGGGACCTCACCATGTCCAAGAAGCAGAGCATCACCGACGTACTCATGGCCGGCGCCACCGGCAGCATCGGACGGCTCGCCGTGGAGGCCGCACAACGGCATGGTCTGCGCCCGCGGGCACTGGTGCGCGACCTACAGCGAGGGCGGAGGTCGAGGGCGTCGTCGCCGACCAGTGCACCGGACTCGACGGCGTCCGCTGTGACATCGCGATGGTCCGGACCCCGGACGGTCACAGCCGGCTCGAGCTGGCGAAGTACCGCAGCCCCGCGGTGATCAGCGTCGGGCCGCGCAACCGGCCGCACAACATTCTGGGCACGCACCGCGTCATGTTCGCCGTCGACGACATCGAGGACACCGTTGCCCGCCTGCGCCCTCACGGCGCCGAACTCGTCGGCGAGATCGCCCGGTTCGAGGACAGCTATCTGCTCTGCTACCTCCGCGGCCCGGAGGGCATCATCGTCGGACTGGCCGAGCAACTGCGCTGAGAAGGAGGAACCGAACCATGCGGCCGAACGAGATCGACGAGGTTCTGAACCGCCCGATCGGCCAGGAGCTGCCGGCCCGTGACGTGACCCGCCTGGCCTGCGTCGACAAGGACGGAACCCCCGCGCAACGTAGCGATCGCCTTCACCTGCAACGGGTCATACATCGTCATGTGCACGACGAAGAAGGCGCCCGAACTCCCGTGGCCACCCTCGCGCACAGGCTCCTGAAACGACGGCACCAGTAGGTGAGACATCTTGCGGGCGTCGATGCCGAGGCGTTTCGCCACCCCGGCGATCGGCGGCCAGAGGAGCAACCGCCAGCGATCGGCATCCGGGGATCACGTCTAGGCTTTCCGGGCCAGTCCGGCGGCGATGAGGTGTTCCCAGACCGTGAGCTCTCGTCGTTCGCCGCTGTTCCACGGGTTGTCGGTCTCCTCGGGACGCCACAGGGACGCGGGGACGATCCCGGGGTCGAGGATCTCCAGGCCGTCCAGCAGGGAGGCGATCTCCGCGTCCGTGCGCCACCGGCCGCGGCCGAACGTCTGCTGGAGGATCTTCTCGGCCTCCGCGGTCTCCGGGTTGTTGCCGGAGCGGAAGTGGCTGATGAAGAAGTAGCTTCCGGAGGCGACGTGGTCGCGCCAGTAGCGGACGATGCCGGCCGGGTCCTCGTCATCGTTGACGTGGTGGAGGATGGCGCTGAGGATGACGGCGACGGGACGAGTGAAGTCGATGATTTCGAGGGTGTCGGGGTGAGTGCGTATGCCTTCGGGGTTGCGCACATCGACCGCGACGACGCGGGTGCGGTCGTTGTTCTCCAGCAGTGCGCGGCCGTGGACCAACACCTGGAGGTCGATGTCGACGTAGACGACCCGGGATTCGGGAGCGTGCCGTTGCGCGACCTGGTGGACGTTGTCCGCGGTCGGCAGGCCACTGCCCAGGTCGATGAACTGCCGAACGCCGGTGGTCTTCGCGATCTCCCTGACCGCCCGGGTCAGGGCCGCGCGGTTGGCGAAGGCGATGGCCACCGAACCGGGCAGGTCGCGCTTGAACACGTCGCCGATCTCACGGTCCACGGCGTAGTTGTCCTTGCCGCCGAGCAGGTAGTCGTAGACGCGGGCGATGCTGGGCTTGGCCGGGTCGATGGAGGAGCCTTCGTACGTCATGGCGGCCATTCTTCCCGGAACGCCGCCTGCGCACCCCCGTTTTGGGGTCCTCCAGCCGGTCGGGCCGGCGCGAGGGCATGGACGCGCGTCGAGGCCTCAACGTAGACCGGTGCGCGGTCGTGGTGCTGTGGTGGCGGTCGCGTGCGTCAGGCGCAGGCCTGTCGATCGCCGTCGACGCCTACGCAAGGCGCCGTCGCGTGAGTGGCGAGTTCGGGTCACCCGGTGGGCTTGACGGCGTGGCTGGTGACAGTGATGCCGAGCCCGATGATGAGCAGCGTCCATGAGACGAAGGCCAAACTGGAGACCATGAGCAGCATGCCGGTTCCCCAGAGTCTGGGGTTTCGTACTGTTTTGCCGAACAGTCGTCCAGGCACCCGGTTGCTGGTCAGGGCGTAGATACCGAGCCCAGCACCGGTCATTCCCAGAACTGCCATGGCGAGGAGCGAAAGCGCCACGAGCTCACCGTAGGCCATCGTTCCCCCAAGTTCGGCTGCTGCAAAGCTACTCGTCGGGTCACGCGAAGGGGTCAGCGGGTGCTGCAAGTGGTCGAGCCCCTGTGACCGGCGACCGGCATCCGACATGCGTCCAGGACCTCGTCGGCGTCCCACTCGATCCGGTTCAGCAACCGGTGGATGCGATCGGGACCCGCGTGCCCGGCCTCCTCCGCCAGAGTCCAGCCGTTCTTGCGCTGCAGCGGCGCCACCAGCCCCCGCATATAGGCCAGCGCCGACTGACGCGGCTCCCCCGGTTGAACCGGTGCACGAACCGCTCATGCGGAGGACCCGGTTCACCCGCCCACAACGTGACATCAGCAAGGTTGCAAGCACCGTTGCAGTACCGACTCATGAACCGCCCTCTGCGGTCCGGCGGGTGTGGCCTGTTGGGCTGCTACTGGCTGGGTGAGGTGAACAGAGTGCGCAGGGTTTGGGTGGCTGTTTCGCGTAGCCAGGTGTGGGCGGGGTCGTTGTCGTGGCGTTGGTGCCAGAGCAGGTGCAGGGGTACTTCGGGCAGGTCGAGTGGCACTGGCAGGGTGGTCAGGCCGAGTTGGCGGCGGGCGGAGCGGGTGGCCGCGTCGGGGAGGGTGACCACGAGGTCGGTGTCGCGGGCGAGTTGGAGTGCGGTGGAGGTGGTGGGGGCGGAGGCGATGACGCGGCGTTTGTGGCCGAGGGCGCTCAGGGCGTCGTCGATCCGGTTGTGGAGGAGTCCGCGCCGGGAGACGGTGAGGTGATCGGCCGCCGCGTATCTCTCGGGGGTGACGGGCTGTTGGGTGAGGGCGTGGCCTGGGCGGACGGCCAGGACGAGCCGGTCGCGGCCGATGAGGCGGTGGCGGATGTCGGGCAGGGACGGCGGGCCGGCACTGGAGGCGAGGTCGACCTCACCGCGGCGGAGCTCGGGGGTGTCGTCACCGGGCTCGGCGGTCAGCCGGAGTTGCACCCCGGGGGCCTGGCGGTGCACTGCGGCGATCAGGGCGGTTGCACAGGTGGTGGTGAGGGCGTCGTGCCAGCGGACGGTGAACACTCGCTCCAGCCCCGCCAGGTCGAGTTCGGTCTGAGCGGACAGCAGGTGGTGGGCCTGCTGCACCAGGGCGTGGACCTGGGTGCGCATGGCCAGGGCGCGGGTGGTGGGAGTCATGTGGCGTCCGGTGCGGACCAGGATCTGGTCGCCGGTGGCTTTGCGGATGCGGCCCAGGGAGCGGCTCATCGCCGGGGAGGTGACATGAAGGCGGGCGGCGGCACCCTGGACGCTTCCTTCCTCGAGGAGCGCGTCCAGGGCGGCGAGCAGGTTCAGGTCCAGTTGCATACCAGTAACTATATAAGTGAAAACGATGCACTTGCTGTTAACAGTGACGGCTTCTACCTTCGAGGTGCGGGGCAGGGACAGCGTCCGTGAACACCCCGCCTCTACCGACCCGAGGGAATGCCCCATGACCACAGCCATGCCTTTTGACCCCGACGCCACGCTCCTGTCCGCGGTGACCGCTGCGGTGGAGGACGCCGGAGTCACCCTGCGGGAGCGCTACACGACCCACGCCCGGGGCGTGAGCCTGGAGGAGGTCGTCGGCGAGATCCACGCGAATGACGACGCAGTCCTCGCCGTGCTGCGAGAGCCGCTGCTGCGGGCGAGGGCGGGATCGCAGTGGGCGGAGGACGAGCTGGCCGGCGGGGCGCTCCCGCCGGGCGAGTGGTGGGTCGTCGACCCGGCCGAGGGCAACATCAACCACGTTCACGGCATGCCTGACTGGGCCGTGACCGCCACCCTGGTGCGCGACAACCAGCCGGTCCTCACGGTCGTTCACCTCCCGCTGACCGGCGACACCTATACCGCCACCGCCGGCGGTGGCGCCCACCTCAACGGCCGTACGCTGACGGTGTCGGCGAAGAGTGACCTGGGGGCCGCGTTGGTCGGCACCGGACAGGCCCGGCCCGGCGAGAGCACCGACACCTTCCGCCGCATCGGGCAATCGGTCACCGCCATGCTCACCGCCGGTCTGGTTGTACGTGTGTCCGTGCCGGCCACCCTGCAGCTCATCCACGTCGCCGCCGGACGTATGGACGCCTTCTGGCAGTTCTCCGACGTCCGCTCCGGTCTCGTCGCGGGCGCCCTACTGGTCGCCGAGGCCGGAGGCACCGTCACCGACTTGGACGGCAAGCCCTGGAACGCGGCCAGCCGCGATTTCCTGGCCGCCGCCCCCCAGATCCACACCACCGCGCTGGACGTCCTGTCCTCGATCTGATCGGCTCCCCTGCCGGACCACCTTGGCCCTGCCACCCCAACTCGCAATCGCGCGGGCAGAGCCGGGTGTTGTGGCTGGTGGGGTGTTGTGGGTGTACACGAAGGCGCGTACGCCTGGCCGTCGGGTCCGCTCCGTTCCACTTCGTTCCGCCCCGAGCAATGTGCGTCGTGCCGTCGTGCCGTCGTGCCGTCGTGCCGGGGGTACGGAAAGTCCTCACCACCCAAGCGCAGTTGGTATCCGTCTTGCCGGCGCCGCTACGAACGTAGGGAATTACGCATGACGATCACCGTGCCCTGTGGCGTTGCCGAGCTGACCGAGATCATGGCCTACGCCGACTTCGCGACCAGCGCTCCGGCATCAGTGCAGGAGGCCCTGGGACTCGGCACCGTGCACACCGGCGCCACGCAGGCACTGGTGATCCGCGAGGACCCGAGCCACTTCTTCAACCGGGCAGGCGGTTTCGGCACCGACCGCCCGATCACCGTCGAGGACGTGAGCCAGGTATGCGACTTCTACCGGGAGCAGGGGGTGGCGCAGGGCTCGCTCATGATCGCACCACCCTTGCTGCCGCCCGACTGGGACGCCACTGCCTCGAAACTGGGCCTCACCGAGGGCAGCCGATACACCAAGCTCGGCCGAGACCTCGAAACGGCGCCCACCCCCACCGGCCTTCCCGTCCTGGACCCCGGCTGGCGGGTCGGCGTCTTCGATGTCCAGCAGACCCGTGAGTGGGCCACCGTCATGATGACCACCTTCGGGTTCACCGCACCGGACATGATCGAGATGGCCGCGTCGTTCGTGGGCAAGGCGAACTGGCGGCAGTACGCGGTCTGGGCAGGTGAGCGCATTGTCGCGGTCGGGAGCGTCTTCTTCAACGCCGACTGCGCCCACATGTTCGCCGGGGCCACGCTGCCGGACGCGCGCGGCCACGGCGCCCAGTCCGCGCTACTCGCCGCCCGCCTCCGCGCGGCCGCGGACGAGGGCTGCCGATGGATCGTCGCCGAGACGGGCGCGGCGGACCCCGCTGAACACAACCCGTCCCTGCACAACCTGGTGCGCGCCGGCTTCGAGCCGATGTATGACCGGGTCAACTGGCTGTGGCGCGCATAGAGCGAGGCCATGGTCCGCAGTGCTCCGGACAGACAGACAGACAGACAGACAGAAGACAGACAGGCCGGACGGCCGCACACCGCATGTCACCCATCCGTTCAGGGCGGGACCCGTCACAGGCTCCGACCGCTGAGCCGTAGCCGGCACGATCCACAGACTAGGACAGCCATGACCACGCTTTCCACAGCGCCAACCACCCCACCGCAACGGGCTCGCCGGGTCCTGTGGAGCATCCCGGCCCGGCTGCGCAAGAGCATCCTGGTCACGCACGTCGCCTCGGCGGGAGCCTGGATCGGCATCGATGTCATCTCCATCGTCCTGGTGGCGATCGGTTGGGCACGCGCGGGCGAGGAACGCACCACCGTATATCGCGCACTCGCGGACTTTTTCGTCGTCCCTCTTCTGCTCTCAGCACTCATAGCAGGGGCGGTCTGCCTGCTCACCGGTGTCCTACTGGGGTTGGCGACCAAGTGGGGCCTCGTACGCTACTGGTGGGTCGCTGTGAAGCTGGTCCTCAACGTCGTCGCCTGCGCGATGATGCTGGCGTTCCTGGGTCCCGTCACCGAACTCGCCACGGGCGAGCAGCCGTTGCAGGACATCTGGTTCGTCTCGTTCCTCGCCGCCACCGCCATGGCGCTGTTGAGCTTTGCCATGGTCCTCTCGGTCTTCAAACCGTGGGGCCGAGTCCGCAAGTAGCGCAGCCCCCGGACGATCGTGGCACAGGGGGCCTTTGGTCAGCGTGGTGCCGCGTGCGGTCCTCTACGTGCGTATGCCCGCGCCCGCCATCCACCAGCTGTCCCGGGTCGCCGCAGGACGTATGCCTATGCACCGGCAGTACGGGGAGCGCGCGCGGTCCGGCTTGGGCGGGATGGTGTTGCTCGCCAAAACCGGCGGCATCATCACCGGCGAAGGGCCGGCCGTCGCAGCCGGCTGACGAGCATCACGTCAGCACGCCGGCTCTGCACGCCGACGCCGACGCCGTCGCCCTGCTCGCCGCAACCCTTTGAACCCGCCCTCGGCCGCCTCGCGGGCCGATCTCGGTGGCGCCTCGCATCACCCGTACACGAACAACCACCGCTGAAGCAGCAGCTTCTGCTCTCATGTCCCTCAACTCTCGGAGATACCTGCCATGTCTACTCCTGCCATGTCCGCTCCTGCCGTGCCGAGCGCCCTCACCGACGACTCGGCAATGCTCCCCGCCGTCGTCGAGGTCGCCGAACGGATCGGCGCCCGCGTACTTGCCCGCTACTCACCAGATGCCCGACCGGTCACCCGTGAGGACATCATGAGCCGCTTCGGACCTATGGAAGAAGAAGCCGCCGAGGGCGTTCAGGCTGCCCTGGCCGCGATCCGGCCGCAGGCCACCTGGCTGGGCGAGGATGAGGAGGAACAGCACCAAGGCGGCCTGCCGGCCGGCGAGTGGTGGGTGAGCGACATCGTCGAAGGCGCGATCAACCACCTGCACGGGCTGACCGAATGGGGCACCACCATCACCCTGGTCCGCGACAACGAGCCTGTGCTCGGCGTGGTGCATCAGCCCATCGGCAACGTCACCTATACCGCCGTGCGCGGCGGCGGTGCCTTCCGCAGCGGAACTCGGCTGCAGGCGTCCGCCAAGACCGACCTCAAAATGGCGATGATGACCACCAGCCAGGACGGCGGCGAAGACCAGGCGCAACGCCGGCACATGGCGAAGGCATTCGCCGCCATGCTGGGCAACGCGTTGCTGGTACGCAGCACCATCCCCACCACCTTCCCGCTGCTGGGCGTGGCCGCCGGCCAGTACGACGCCTACTGGCAGTTCCAGCCCGAGATGTCAGGGGTGGGCGCTGGTGTGTTGCTCGCTACCGAAGCCGGCGCCATAGCCACCGACCTGTACGGCCGGCCCTGGCGGCCGGGCGCCGACCTGCTGGTCGCCGCGCCAGGAGTGCACGCCGCCGCTCTGAACGTGCTGTCCAGTACCACCTGAACCGCCGCGGCGTCCGTCACCCGGCAGAAATCGCCAAACCACCAAGTACCGCCTTCCTATGAGGAGTTCGACCATGCATCTCACTGTTTTGGGCGCCACGGGCGCCACCGGGCAGCTGCTGATCCAGCAGGCCCTTGATCGTGGCCACACCGTCACGGCCGTCGCCCGTAATCCCGACCGCCTCCCGGCCACCGGCCATGACGACCAGCTGATCCGAGTGCGCGCCGACGTACGGGACACCGACGCCATCGGCCGTGCGCTCAAGGACGCCACCACCATCATCTCCGCACTGGGTATCCCCAGCCGTGACCAGGTCGGTGTGCTGACCGCGGGTGCTCGTGGCGCCGTGGCCGCCGGCCCCGAGCGCATCATCTGGATGGGGGCGTTCGGCACCGGCGCCTCCGCCGCCGCGGCCGGCGCCCTGACGCGCACTCTGCTGCGGGCCATGGGTGCCGAACTCACCGACAAGGTCACCGCCGACACCACCGTCCTCGACGCCGGGGGCACGGTCTTTCACTGCGGGCCGCTGTCTGCCGGACCGCTCAGCGAACACCGTCGCACCGTGGACTTGAGCCAGGCACCCCATCGGCTCTTCCCCGCCCGCGTCAGCCGCGCCACCGTCGCCGCCGCGATGCTCGACGCCGCCGAAACACCGGACCTGCCCGGCGGCACCTACGTGCCCCTCGACCGCTGAGTGTCTGCCTGGCGTACACGCTGCTCTTCCGGCGACACCGACGTCACCACCATCGTCCTGGACGACCGCCCCTCCCCCAGCCAGGCCTGACCACCACACATCCGGCGACCGGGACGGGGGCCAAGACTTTTCCCGACCGGTCCTTCGAGTCATGGCCGGCCAGGGGGCGGTACCGGCCGGCACCGGTGCTCGTTGGCCCTGCTGCGGCCTCGGGGGGCGGCGGACCGGCGCGGGCCCGCAGGGACCTCGGCCGCCGCAGCCGGTGAGCGAAAGGCAGTCGGGGTGGAGGCAATCCTGCACGTGGCACCTGTTGCGGGTGGGACGACGTGGTCCTTCCTGCACCGGGTGGCGGGACTGCGAGAAGAACGGTGTGACTCCTGATCATGGAGTATGCACTGACGACCAGGTTGTCACGGTGGCCAGGCCGAGCCGTTCAGCGGCCGCGTTGAGCAGTGCGCTCCTCAACCGGTCGGCGGTCTCAGGCAGTGGCTGCCCGAGGGATGCGGTGAAGGCGGCTTCGATCCTGAGCGGGCCACGCGGCAGGGCCGCTGGCCGGCGGACGGACGCCGGCTCGGACACGGGCTCGAGCGGTGCCGACCCGATGCGCAGAGACTCCAGCCGAACACCGGGAATCTCTGCGGCAGCGTGCCCGAGGGCCCGGACGGCTGCATGCTCGGTGATCCAGTCCCGTAGCCGGGCCCGCCGAGCGGGAGCAGCCGGCCCAGGTCGAGCTGGCGCCGTACTGCCTGCCTCCCACACCTCGGTTTTCACCGGCCCTCCCACCCTCTTTCTTCCAGGGGCGCTCGGGCCACTCGTTGGATCACCCCACCGCACGCATGGTCCGCAAAATCGGTCAAAAGATACTAAAGAGAATATAATCTCAATAGAAAGTGCTATCCGAGTGCCGCAAGGGAGGAATTCCCGATGACTGAGAACACCGGCGTAAAGCTTGGCGGTGCGCCCCGTTCTCGCGGCCGGACGACCGTCGCCGATGTGGTCGTGGAGAAAATCGCCGGAATGGCGGCACGCGATGTGCTCGGCGTCTACGCCCTGGGCGGCGGGTTCGCCCGCTCGATGGGATCCATGCGTGAGCGGATGCCTGGCGCCGGTAGTGGCAAATCCGCCACGCGCGGGGTCAGTGTCGAGGTCGGAGAGCTGCAGGCGGCCATCGATCTGGAGATCGTCGTCGACTACGGCGTCTCGATCACAGACGTGGCCGGTGCGGTGCGGGAGAACGTGATCTCCGCGGTGGAGCGGATGGCGGGCCGGGAAGTCGTGGAAGTCAACATCATGGTCAGCGACGTGAAGCTGCCCGACGAGGAGGACGAGGGGGAAGAGCGGCAGCGGATCCAGTAGCCGGGGCGCGCACGGAGCAGCCCGCTTGAGTGAAGGAGCGCGTGATGAGCAGGGCCGTGGTGGGCTTGATGGCCGGAATGGCGCTGGGTTTCGCGGCGTATTTCGGTGACTTCTGGGCTTTCCTGCTGGTGCTGGTGCTGGGTGTCGTCGGTCTCTTGGTCGGGCGGTTCACGGAAGGTGATCTCGAACCGGGCGACTTCATCCACCGCCGGGACCGGCAGGAGCGGATCCGCGATGACCGGCGACGGACTCGGGGAGACTGGCGGCAGTGACCGGTGAAGCCGATCGGCGTCCGGGCGTCCCCGGCGGAGAGCGCGGTGCGATCACCGTCGCCGACAAAGTCGTTGCGAAGATCGCTTCCCACGTGGCGCGTGAGGCGCTGAGCCGGTTCACCGCGGCGGCCGGCCATGTGCCACCCAGCCGCCGGACGCCACGCGTGACCACATCCGTGCGGTGGGCACCGGAGCGGAATACCGCAGGACGAGACGCCGAACCCGCCGCGGGACGGCAGGCAGTGCTCGGCGAGGCACGGCTGCGCATCGCCGTCGAGCTCGGCTATCCGTCCGACATCGGGGCGCAGTGCGCCGCAGTGCGCCGGGAGGTGACCGAACGGCTCAGGACCTGGGCCGGCATGGAGGTCTCCGACCTCGCGGTGTCGGTCGAGAGGCTGCACTCGGTGCGGGCCCGGCCCACGGACCAGGAGAGGGTGAGATGAGCGCGAACACCTGGCGGCAGTCGACCGGCGACAGCGGCCTTCCCTCCGAATCCGCAGAGGCGGCTCCGTCCGCCGATGGCACACCGGGCACGGGCGCGACGGCGGCGATCGACGGATCAGACCGGTCGGCGCGCCGTTTCTGGTCTGTGCGGCGGATTCCCGCGGCCTTGGTGGCGCTGCTGTCCGCCGCGGCCGTTGGACTGCTCCTGTACGACGTGGTCTCGGTGCGGACAGACCGGTCCGCGATGCGCTGGCGGCGGCGGCTCGCCGAGGAACTGGCCACACGGCCCCTGGACGACATCTGGATGATCGTCGGGGCCGCGGTGGCGATGGCCCTCGGCCTGTGGCTCTTCCTGCTGGCGGTGACGCCGGGACTGCGCAAACTGCTGCCCATGCGGCAGCCCACCGGTACCCCCGGGACGGGGGAGGTCCGCGCCGGGCTCGACCGCCGCGCGGCGGCCCTGGTTCTGCGCGACCGGGCCATGCAGGTGCCCGGTGTCCAGTCGGCACAGGTCGATGTCGGCCGCCGGAAGGTCAATGCCCGGGCCCGGGCACATTTCCGCGATCTCCAAGAGGTTCGCGCGGACCTGGACGCCGCGCTGGGAGAAGCCGTGACGTTCTTGGGTCTCGCCCGGCAACCCACGCTGACCGTGCGCGTCCGGCGCCCGAAGAAGGGCTGAGGTGATCCTGATGCTCAAGACGGTGAACCGGGTGCTGCTGGGGCTTCTCGGCCTCGGACTGTTCGCTCTGGGCAGCGGCGTGCTGCTGGGCGGGCTTGATCTGCAGCGCCGCTGGGGTTTCGGCATGCCGGGCTGGTGGCCCTTCCGTGGGCCGGACGATGTGGTGCTGGGCGCCGAGGGACGTACCCGGTGGCGGGAAGAGGGCTGGTGGTGGCCGACCGTCATCGCGGTGCTCGCCGTGCTGCTGGCCCTGCTGCTGTGGTGGCTCCTTGCACAACGCAGACACCGCCTGGACCGGGTCCTCGTCGACAGCGAAGACGGCGCGGTGGCCCGACTCGACGGCCGCACACTGGAGGACGCGATCGAGGAAGAGGCGCAGACCCTGGAAGGGGTCTCGCGGGCGCATGTCCGGCTGACGGGCCGACGTACTGCTCCGACCGCACGCGTGCGGCTGTTGCTGGAGCCTTACGCGGATCCCGCGCGGACTCTGGGGCGACTGAGCCGGGAATCACTCGCACACGCACGAGACTCGGCCGGCCTGGACCGCCTCCCCTCGAAGGTCCGGCTCCGGGAAGCCCGCCACCGCGCCCGACGCACCGCCTGAGATCCCCTGGGCCGTAGCCATATGGGGGTACATGGAGCTCGTGCTGCGAGGCGCTCCGGATTCCCGAGACCACGCAGACACCGCACGGTTCCTTCCCAGGAGGCATCCCGTCATGGTCGTCTTCCTGACCCTGCTCATCGCCGGAATCGCTCTGGTCGCCATCGGCGCGGCCGTCGACGGCATGCTCTACCTGATGTCCATCGGCGTACTGCTTCTCATCGTCGATCTGCTCTACATGGCGGCCCGCTCCATCTGGCGCTCCACCCGGCGCCCGGCCCGCTGAACAGACCGGCCTCTTCTGGATGCTGGTCATCGAGGCCGGCTCCTGGCCCACGTTCGACGCTCGCCGTATACCTGGAGGCGATCTTCCTCCACGTTCGTCCTGACCGGCCGGAACCGGGAGGCTGCCTTCCAGCAGATCAAGGCCGACCACGATCTTCCGGGCAGGAGTTGGAGCTCAAGCCAACACCGAGCTGACGCGACCGATCCACGTCATCCACGTCATCCACGTCAACCGCACCGCCGTCTGATCGAGGACGGCGCAGAGCGGTAGCGGGCCCGTGCCAGGGCGTGGGTCAGGCCACCAGTCCGGCGAGGGGTTCGGAGTCGTCGATGAAGGCGCGGGCCACATCGGCCAGGCGCCGGTTGTGGGCGCGGGCGTAGCCGCGCAACGCGCTGAACGCCCGCTCCATGTCGACGCCCTGGCGTTCGGCGAGCTTCCCCTTGGCCTGTTCGATCAGCACCCGGCTGTGCAACGCCGCCTGCAGCTGCTCGTTGAGCACGGTGCTGCGCTGGGCGGTGCGTTGTTGCAGCAGGCTGATGGTGGCGACGTCGGCCAGAGCCTGGGCGATGAGTGTGGCGGGCGGGTCGAAGGGGCCAGAGGCGGCGCGGAAAAGGTTCAGGGCGCCCACGGTCTCGTGCCGCAGGCGCATGGGCAGGGCCTGGACGGCCCCGAAGCCGCTGCGGTGGGCCATCGTGACGAAGCGCGGCCAGCGGTCGATCTCCCTGGTCAGGTCGTGGACGATCACCGGTGCGCCGGTGCGGAAGCACTCGAGGCAGGGGCCTTCGTCGTTCTGGAGCTGGAAGAGCTCCAGCAGCCGCACCTGTTCGTCGGAGGCGGCCATGACGCGGAGTTTGCCGTCCCGGTCGGCGAGCAGCACCCCGGCGGCGCTCGCGTCGAGCATGCTGACGCAGCGGTCGGTCAGCAGGCGCAGGAAGTCGATGAGGTCGAAGTCGGCGACCAGATTGTCGGCCAGCTCGACGAAGGTCTTGGCCAGAAGCTGTTGATCCATCGTGGGCACCCTCGATTGAGACCAGTCCCTGCCCGAAGGGGCGGGAAGTACGGCACGTTCCTCGGCCGGCACCGATACGTCAGGTTGCCTCCCGGGTCTGATCCGGCTCCGCGTCCGGTGGGAAACGAAGCCGGCGGGCCACCACGTCCGCAGCCACGTCGGCGAGCCGTCGTCCCTGCGCATAGGCGTGGGCGCGGAGCCGGACGAAGGCCTCATCGATGCCGACTCCGAGCTGGACCGTGAGCATCCCGGTGGCCTGGTCGATCTCCGCCCGGTAGGCGCCCAGGTCCTCGAAGCCGCGGTGCGGCACCGGTCCGTCGGTGGGTGCGCCCCTCTCGTCGATCGTCGCATCGAGCAGGAGGAGGGTCGCGAGATCGGCGAACGCCAGCGCGTCGGCCAGTTCCTCCGTGTCGAGCACGGTCGGAGTGCCGGCGTAGAGGTCCAGAACTCCCGGGCTGATCGCCCCCATCTGCAGGGGGAGCGAGAAGACCGCGCGGGCTCCGGCTTCCAGGGCCGCATCGGCGAACACTGCCCAGTGATCCTGCAGTTCGATGGTGAGCAGATCGGGTGTCAGGACGGCCGAGCCGCGTGCAAAGGCCTCCACGCAAGGCCCCTCACCCAGTGTGAGCTGGAGCTCTTCCAGTTGTCGGCTGATGTCGTCGGTGCTGCACAGCGGGTGGCTCGCCGCGGTCCGGGACATCGCCGACAGTCCGGCCCCTGCGACCGGGAGTGCGGCCACGGCCGCGGTGCACACGTCCACCACACCGGCCCGGGCACCACGCCGGGCGGCCTGCTCGGCCACCAGTGCCTGGATACGGGCCGACCGGCTGTCAGGGCCCACTCGGGCCACCGCATCCGGGCATCGTGACAAGGCCCTTCAGCCTCGCCGTGGTTCCTTCCCCGAGGGGGGCTGCCGGCGTACGCAACGTGGTGGGACGAGCCGGACTGTGGAGCTTTCCGAGGTGCAGCCGCCCGGGGGAGAAAAGCACAGCGGAGGTCGAACGAGCGGCCCGGTCCACCGAGGTGTCGAGTGACGCCTGATGGCCGGTCGACGGCCCCTCCTGCACGGGAGGGGCAAGGACACAGGCCCGCGGGTGCGGCCGGATCGGGACGCCACCGAGCGCGAAAGCCCTTCCGGGCACTGTGAGTCGTCTGATGCCGCGTGGCGGTGATCCGTCGAAGCCGAGCCACGAGGAGCCGTCGCCGCGTACCGGAGACCGACGTGATCGCACCGGACCCTTGGCGGACGCCTCACCGCCTTCGGGCTTCCAGGACTGCTGCTGCCGAGGGCCGACCGTCATCGCACATCGCCCAAGAGAACAGGCGCCGGCGGGACCGGCCCGTGCGGCGGGGCTGGGGCGGGCGCGGCCGGAGCGTCCCCGGGAGGAGAGGGCCGCGGGCCGAAGGGAGGGCCGAGGAGCAGGAAGCCGCAGCCGGTGAGCTCGAGCATCCGAGCCAGCATCGGCGGCGGGTGGTGCAGCCGCAGGGCCCCGCCGGCCACGGTGGTCTGTTGCGCAGCGCGGAGGAAGGCGTTGAGGCCGCTGCAGTCGCAGAAGCGGACGGAGGTGAGGTCGACGTCGATGGTGTGGCTACCGTCGCGCAGGCACCGCTCCAGGGAAGCACACAGCAGCGGCGCGGAGTCGAGATCGATCTCGCCGGACAGGGTGATGAGCGCCCGATCCATTCGGGCATGGCGGTACACGGTGAGCTGGGGAAGGAGCATGACGCCTCGGTTCGGAAGACCATCCGGCAGCGGGCGCGGTGGCGCCGGGGTCCCGGCCTTCTGGGCGCGCTGCCGACAGGGCGTACGTTCGGCGGAGGCAGGGCAACGGCCGGTCCGACAGCCTGCGCAGCAGGACGGTGGGCCCACCCGGTTCCCTCCAGGAATGCGCCGGGTGACAGACGAAGAGTCCGCACCCCGCAGCCATCTGCGTTCAGCAACAGCATGGCGCCGGGGTCTGGGACGTCTGCACAGCAGCATAGCCCTCGTGCCGTGTGGCGGACGGTCCGAAGCCGCCGGGTCCCAGGATGCGGACGATGCAAAGACACCGTGGCTCGCTCTTGTCCGAGGCACTGAACGGTATCCGGAGGCGAAGCGTCTGGGCACCCGAGTGCGGCAGTTCCGTGCACGCCGGCCTCAGAAGCCGGGCCCAGTCCGGAGTCCCCGCACGCGTCTGGGCCCGAGGCTGCCGACGGTGTCGGAGCACCGTGGCAGAACAACCATTGCGGAGGCCGGTCGGAAGCGGGCCGCAGCAGGATTCCGGGAGCGGGTCCACCACGCACCGTTAAGCCGACTGTGATGCCCAGAGCGGCAACTGGGACGTCAGTCACGCCGCTGTGACTGAACAACGCGGGGAGCGCTTCAAGGGGCGCGTCGGCGCGGCAGCGGCGAGCGCCGGGACACCGAGACACCGAGACCTAAACGATCGTCTTACACAAACGTATTGTACAAGCGTATGGATTTCGTCTACGGTAAACCCATGACCACCGACATCGCCAAGCGCTCCGCGCTCACCATCGACGACCGCGCCCTCTCCTACGTGGACTTCGGCGGCCCGGGCCTCCCGCTGATCGCCCTGCACGGACACATGTCCGAGGGCATGTCCTACGCCGATCTCGCTGGCCGCCTCGCCCCGGAGTGGCGGCTCATAGCCCCCGATCAGCGCGGCCACGGCGACTCCGACCGGGCGGCCGACTACAGCCGGGAGGGCTACCTCGCCGACCTCGAAGCCCTCATGGACCACCTGGGCCTGGACCAAGCGGTCCTCCTCGGCCACTCGCTCGGCGCGATCAACGCCTACCAGTTCGCCGCACGCCACCCCGAGCGTGTGACCGCGTTGATCAACGCCGAGGGCTGCGCCGAACTCGGCCTGGACGGAAGCAATCCGCTGGCGTTCGTCCTGAACCTGCCGGACGGCACCGCTCCCAGCCGGGAGAAAATCGTGGCGCAGCTCGGCCCGTTCGCCCCGTACCTCGAGTCCGCCGTCCGCGAGCGGCCGGACGGCACCTGGGGCCTGCACTTCCACCCCCAGGACATCTACGACTCCGAGGACGAGGTCCACGGTGACCACTGGGCCGACTGGACCGGCTCCGCGTGCCCCGCGCTGCTGGTGCGCGGCGCCGAGGGCGGTGTGCTGTCGGCGGAGCAGGCCGGGCGGATGGCCGCCCGGCGGCCCGGCACCCGCCTCGTCGAGCTGGAGACGGACCACTTCGTGTATGCCAACGACCCGGCCGGCTTCGCGGCCGCGGTCCGCGGGTTCCTCGCCGCGGTCTGACGCTGTCCGCGGCCGTCCCGGCTGCCCAAGGTCACCAAACAGGACAGCTGGTGACTGAGCGCTTCACCGCCGCCCGCCGCCCTCAGGCGTCCTCCGCGTTCGGGCGGTGCAACACGTCGCGGTCGCGGTCGAGCGGTCGAAGCGGCTGGCTTCCGCTGCGGATCCGGTCAGCCGGTGCAGCCAGAATCCGTACGCCGCCGACTCCATCCACTCCTGCGTCAGATGCAGCTGCCACCGTCTCGCGCCCCGGTCGTATACGGCCGTACGCACCTGCTCGGCAAGCCCTCGCGCCGGTGGCGATTCCAGCCGGCCGGCCAGGCCGACGAACACCCGCAGCGCCACCATCCGCGACGGCGCCAGCTCCACCAACCGCCGCCCAGGCCCCGGTCCCGGCTCGCAAGCCGTCGGGGCCGGCCGGACACCGGCATAGGCGAGCAGGTCGTGCCCGGCTGCCGACAAGCCGACCGCCCAGCGCACCGGACGGCCCTCCCACGCCGACGATTCAGCGCGCGTCTCCCGGCCGGCCGTCTCCACCAGGCCCTCCCCCGCCAGAGGACGCGCACGCCGCTGCAGCGACGGTGCTACCGCCTGCGGCACCCAGCCGTGCTCGGCTTCCTCCTTGAGCAGTGTGATCACCTACCGCCAACGATCGCGACGCCGCAGCGCCACCCCACCCGATCAGGAAGGTTCAACTCCGGTGGCAGTCGGGATCCCTGCGAATAGTCGCCGATGAGGCGCCCGTGGCCGCCACCCGGGCTGTGTCGGCTTTTCCAGGATGGGGCCGGGCAGGGTCCACGGCATGCGCTGCGCGCGTGCGGGGCCCCGGCCTGATGGACCGGGACCCCGCACGGCCTTCTGGTACGCCGTCGTCGGCTCCATCACCGCGATGGTCATCTTCGCCAAGCGCGTCGTTCACCTCGCCGAAGTCACCGCCGTCACCGACCCCGACGGCAGCACGGTGGTCTACCGGGTCACCGGAGAGATGTTCTTCGCCTCCTCCAACGACCTCGTCGGGCAGTTCAACTACGCCGGCGACCCCTACAAGGTCGTCATCGACCTGACGGCCGCCCACATCTGGGACGCCTCCTCCGTCGCCGCCCTGGACGCCATCGAGACCAAGTACGCCCAGCGCGGCAAGACCGTCGAGATCATCGGGTCCAACGAGCCCAGTGCCCGGATCCACGAGAGGCTCAGCGGCGAACTCGCCGGCGGTCACTGACCAGCGCATAGGAGCAGTTGAGGGCTGCCAGGAGGTGCCACTTCCCGTGGCGCCCCTCGTGCTCGGGCGCCGGGCTGGAACCGAATCGGCATTGCACCGGGTTCCCGGTCGGGCTCAGCGGTGCTCGGGGTTGTCCGCCCCCGGCCGGCAGCCGGCGTCCCACTCCGTGCGCTGGTTGCCGTGGGCGGGGATGCCTCCGGCGCGTTTGAGCATGGCCGCCAGGTGCATCAGGTTCCAGGTCATGAAGCTGGTGTTGCGGTTGGTGAAGTCGTTCTCCGGGCCTCCGGAGCCGGGGTCCAGGTACGAAGGACCCGGCCCCGCGGCGCCGATCCAGCCCGCGTCGGCCTGCGGCGGGATGGTGTAGCCGAGGTGCTGGAGGCTGTAGAGGACGTTCATGGCGCAGTGCTTCACGCCGTCCTCGTTGCCGGTGATCAGACAGCCGCCGACGCGCCCGTAATAGGCGTACTGCCCTTGGGAGTTGAGCAGGCTGGAGCAGCTGTACAGCCGCTCGATGATCTGCTTGGTGACCGAGCTGTTGTCGCCCAGCCAGATGGGCCCGGCCAGCACGAGGATGTCCGCGGTCATCACCTGCTCGTACAGCGCGGGCCAGGCGTCCGCGGTGAAGCCGTGCTCGGTCATATCGGGGTAGACGCCGGGAGCGATGTCGTGGTCGACGGCACGGATCTCGTCCGTGGTCACTCCACGCCCGTCCATGATCGCCCGGCTCTTGTCGATGAGTCCCTGGGTGTGGCTGAGCTGGGGGGACGGCTTGAGTGTGCAGTTGATGTAGAGCGCACGCAGGTCGTCGAAGCGGTAACTGTCCTCAGCTGGGAGGGGCGGTGCTGCCATGGCGGGCTCCGGGAGGAGAACGGACAGAGTCGAGGGGCGGGGACGATCAGAGCTCCGCGCCGCCATGGCGGCAGCGTCTCGCGGAATGCGCGCATTGTCCCGCTGCGACGCACCGGCACACGGAGCTTTCCCGTGACTCCTCCCCCGGTTGAAGCCGGGGGCCTCTCGCTATACCGGGTTGGCGTCGCGGCGGACCAGCCCGGCCCGTAGAACAGAACATTGGTGGCTCCGACTGTGTCGGCGTGTGCGGTGGGGTCGCAGGAGACGCAGTGGAACTTGATTCACTCACCGGGGGCGGCGCGCCTCGCCCGATTTCTGCGGTCAGGCGGTGAACCCGTGAGGTGCCGGGCCGTTGCTCGGCACCAGTTGGGTGAGCAATAGTCGGTGAGTTCCCGGCCCCGTCCACGACCGACCGGCGTTCTTGAGAGTGCCTGTACCAGGACCTGTTACCTCGTCCGGGTGACGGGAGCCGGTTCTGACCCAACCTCGCCCCGAGTACGCAAGCCTCATTGCTGACGGGATTCCTTCAGTCTGGGTGAAGTCGAGGAGGCGTGGGTTGGCTCTGGCCGTCGTACGCGACCTGCGCGAGTACCGGGCCCCGGCGGGCGAGGAGGAACTCGCCCAGTTCGAGACCGATGTACTGGCGGGGTTCGTACTCGCACGGGCGTCGGCCGGGCTGGTCGACAGCACGATCCGCAACGACACCAACCACCTGGACCTGATTCGGGACTGGTTCGGCCGCCCGCTGTGGGACATGGAGCCGGCCGACGCGGACGTGTACTTCGGCAAGGTGCTCCGCGACGCCAAGCCCTCGACCCGGACCGGCCGGGCGGGGGCGCTGGCGGTGTTCTTCCAGTTCCTTGAGCTGCGGCACAAGGTCGAACTGCACAACCTCACCGGCCGTGTGGTCGAGTGCCCGCTGGACGAGATGAACCGGCCGCGGGCCTCGGTGGAACCGCAACTGCGCATCCCGCCCAGCGAGGACTCACCCCGCACGTGCTGCGGCACTTCTGCGCGTCCCAGCTCTACCTCGCCGGCATGACCCTGTTCGCCATCCAGGAGCTACTCGGACATGTCCTGCTCGACGGTGACAGCCGCGCCAGGCCCCGGTCACACACCTGCCTATACGTCTACTTCGGGTGCGTCAGACCCCTGCTGGAGAACTGGGCGGCCATTCGCGGGCACCTACGGGAGATAACCGTCGCCGACGTCACCACCGGCCTGGCTCCGTTGCGCGGATGGCAGCGGCGCAACGCCATCGTCGGACTGCGCTCGCTGTTCCGCTTCGCCAAGAAGCGCGGCCTGATCTTCGCCAATCCCACTACCCGGCTCAAGACCGAAGAGATCGAGCGCAACCTGCTGCCGATGACCGACGCCGAAGTGCTCGCCGTCGAACGGATCGCCGTCACCCCGGCACAACGACTGATCGTCGCCCTGGCCGCCGTCCACGCCGCCCGCGCCACGGCCATCCGACACCTCACCCTGGACAACCTCGACCTGCCCAACCGCCGCATCTCCATCGCCGGACACACTCAACGACTCGGCGAACTACCCCACCAGACCCTGCTGGCCTGGCTCAACCAACGCCGCACCGTCTGGCCGAAGACCCCCAACCGGCACGTCCTCATCAACGCGAAGACCGCCCTGGGGACCGGGCCCGTCAGCGCCGAATACCTCAAGCGGCACCTCCTGCACCAGGGCATCTACCTCGAACGCATCCGCGGCGACCGGGTCCTGCACGAAGCGCTGACCGCCGGCGCCGACCCGCTGCACCTCGCCCTGGTCTTCAACCTGTCCCACACCACCGCGAGCCGCTACGCGACCATCGCCCAGGACTTGCTCGACGATCAGATCGAGCAGGCCGCCGAGAGCGAATGAGTATCCTGCCGATACAGCAGCGATCGTTATCTAGGGTTATCAAGTCTTTCTGCAGGTTGAGTGGGTGGACTGCTGTGAGTCACATTAGGCACGTTGGTTGCTGGTTCAGCCCAGGAGAGGCCGCTTGGCAGGGCGATGCCTCGACGTTCGTCATGGCCTGCGTCGGCACGGGCCGGCTCAGGAGCGGGTGGCGATGGTCGCTTCGGTGCGGATGGTCTCCTCGAAGCGCCCGTCGGGCTTGAAGGCGATCAGTGCTGTCGCGGGTGCGGCGTGAAGGCCGTCGGCGTGTACGCCGGCTCTGTCCGTCGCGGTCACTTCGAGGGCGCCGCGCTCCTGACGTTGTCGATGTTCTCCTCGACCCAGGACCGCAGCAGATGCAGCGGAACGGCTGCGCTCTGGCCGAGGCCAGTTAGGGCGTACTCGACGTGCAGGGGCACCGCAGGATAGATGGTGCGGTCGACGAGCCCTGTGTCCTCCAGGCGTCGCAGCGTCTGGGTGAGCACCTTGGGGCTGACACCCTGCAGGAGTCGCTGCAGGGCGCCGAAACGCTGTGGGCCGTCTTCCAGGGCTCCGATGGCTAGGGCTGACCACTTGTTCGCGAGCAGGTCCAGCATGGCGCGGCAGGGGCACTGGGCCGCGTAGACGTCGTGGTGGGCGTGCTGCCCGGTCTGGCAGTCGGTGGTCACGGGAACACTCCTCAGCAGCATGCTTCCCATTGGGAAGTAGGTTCCCTTGATGGTAACTACCTCCCTGAGGATACGGTCAAGCCCACTGGACCGGGGGCGGATAAGCGGCCTTTCGGCATGTTTGGTTCAAGGGAGACGACACATGTCCTCGATGCGCGCGGTGGTGCAGCACACCTTCGGCGGCCCCGACGTCCTGCGGGTGGAGGAGGTCCCCCGGCCCGTGCCGCTGCCGACCGAGGTCCTGGTGCGGGTGCACGCCGCCGGGATCAACCCGGTCGACTGGAAGACCCGGGGCAGCGGCGGCATGGCCGGGGTGCTCGGCGAGCCGCCGTTCACCTTGGGCTGGGACGTCTCCGGCGTCGTGGAGGAGACCGGCTTCGGTGTGACCACCCTCAAGGCCGGCGACGAGGTTTACGGGATGCCGTGGTTCCCCCGCGCGGCCGGTGGCTACGCCGAGTACGTCACCGCCCCCGCGCGCCAATTCGCCCGCAAGCCTGCGAGCATCAGCCACGAGCAGGCCGCCGCCGTACCGCTGGCAGCTCTCACCGCCTGGCAGGCACTGGTGGACACCGCCGACATCCGCCCCGGCCAGCGCGTGCTGATCCACGCCGCCGCCGGAGGCGTCGGCCACTTCGCCGTCCAGTTCGCCAAGCACCTGGGCGCCCACGTCACCGGCACCGCCAGCAGCCCCCGCCACGACTGGCTCACCGCACTCGGCGCCGACGAACTCATCGACTACACCACCAGCCGCTTCGAGGAGGCCGCCAAGGACATCGACGTCGTCATCGACCTCGTCGGCGACGCGCACGACAACACCAGCACCCGCTCCCTCGACGTGCTGCGCCCCGGCGGACTGATCGTCGCGATCCCCGCCGGCGTCTCGCCCGAACTCCTCCAGGCGGCCGAGTCCCGGGGGCTGCGCACCAGCGCCTTCCTGGTCGAGCCCGACGGCCCGGCCCTGACCCGCATCGCCGGACTCATCGACGCCGGCGAGGTGAGCGTGGAGGTCGAGGAGGTCTTCCCGCTGGAGCAGGCCACCCAGGCCCACATCCGCGGCGAGAGCGACCGCACCCGCGGCAAGCTCGTCCTTCGCGTCACGTCCTGACCCCCGCCCAGCCACGTACACGAAAGGAAGTTCGCCATGTTCTACGAGCTTCGGCGCTACCAGACCCGGCCCGGGCGCCGGGATCAGTGGGTCCGCTACATGGAGGAAGTTGTCATGCCGTTCCAGGCATCGAAGGGGATGTCGGTCACCGCGTCCTTCGTCGATGAGGAAGACCCGGACGGTTACATATGGATCCGCCGGTTCCAGGACGAGACGCAGCGCGAGGAGTTGTACGCCGCCGTCTACGGGAGCGACCGCTGGCGGGACGAGATCGGTCCGGTCGTCCACGACCTGCTGATCCCGGAGAACTCCGTGATCACCCGCGCCGTCCCCACACCGCGGTCCGCGCTCCGCTGACGGCACTAGAGCCGAGACGCGTCACTCATCAGCAAGAGAAGGTTTTGATGAACACCGCAGTACAAGCGAAGTCCGTGCCCGCACTCTCGATCAGCCGCTCCGCCGCCTCAGCGCTCATCGAAGCGGTGCGCGCGGCGGCCGAGGAAATCGGATTCGCGGCGGCTGTCGCTGTCACCGACGCCGGCGGCCACCTGAAAGCGTTCGAACGTGCCGACGACGCACCGTTCCTGGCCGCCGAGGTCGCCGTGGACAAGGCGTGGACGGCGGTGTCCTACCGCATCGCCACCCATGTCTGGAACTCCTACGTGGCCAACCCCCAGGTCGCCCCACTCACCCACCACCCCCGGCTGATGGCCGTCGGCGGCGGCTACCCAGTGATCGAGGACGGCATGGTCATCGGCGGTATCGGTATCTCCGGCGGCAGCTACGAGCAGGACCAGCAGGCAGCGGAAGCCGCGCTCAGCTCGCTCGGCTTCGACACCCCGGCCTGAGACACGGCCCCTCGCGCCCATGCGGGCGGTATCCGGCAGGACTGGCAGCCGGGCACGCTGTGGGGGGCCGACGCCCCCAGGACGCGCTGAACCTCGCCAGGGACATCGACGTCCACCTCGCGGAAACCCGACGCAGCGCCGCCTCCCTCGACTCCTGGCCAAGCTAGGGGGCGCCCCAGGGGTACGGCGGCCGGAGAGTGTGCCCCCGGCAAAGACGACGGTGGCACCCAGGTCGCACCAGGTGATCGACATGCCGCCGGAGCTGGCACGGTTGCCGAAGTGCCGGTACGTGCCGTACCCGGGCTTGCGGTGTTGAATTGAGCTGGAGGTGTTCCACGCGTGCGATAACGACGAACCCACCGGACTTTCGAGCCCGCCGGCAGAAGACGTCGTGGGTTCCCGGTGAAAGTCCCTCAGTCACGCTGAACTCACGGCCGTCGTGCCGGTAAGAATGCTGTCACCAGCCGCAAACGGCGGTGATCAGTCTTCGGACCTGGTGGGTTGGGGCAGTTCCGCCGTGCTCGTCGCCTCAGCTAGTGCGAGGCGACCGCCCTTCAGCTCAGGCACGTAGTTGTAGATCGTGTTCCTGGAGACGCCGAGGAGCTTGGCGATCGAGGTGACGGTGTTCTCCGGGCGGGCGAGCAGGTCGCGGGCGTGACGTACCTGCTCCTCCGTCATCGCCAGCGGGCGGCCGAGCCGGGCGCCACGGGCACGGGCGGCGTCCAGGCCCTCATTGGTGCCCTGCACGATGAGTTCGCGGATGAACTCCGCCAGGGCCGCGAACACGTGGAAGACCAGGCGCCTGATGGGCTCCGTCGACCCCGATCTGGTCATCACGGCCGAGCACGCCCTGCGCGATGTCCGAGACGTGGGACAGGTCCGCATGCGCTGGATCGGCCACACACTGCGTGCCGAAGCCGACTTCGTCGTCGCCCCGCAGCTCACCGTGGTCCAGGCCCACGAACTAACTCGCGGTCGCCGCCGAACACGCCTCATCCACGCCGTCCCCCGGCTGACTGCCGTCACTGTCCACACCGATTGACCGACGGCCACGGCAAACCAGACGTCGCGCTCGCCCACCACACCGAGGCCTGAACCCCGGCAACCCTCCAGGCAGACCTTCCTCGATCTCCCGCTGGAGGTCTCGCAACCTGAGGTAGCGGGCCACGAAGATGGTTTTCTGCGCACGGCCGACCTCCAGCATCGCCGCGTGCGTGGGGTGGGAGGCGTTGCGGGTGAAGCGGCGCAGGATCGCCTCGGTGGACGCCGTCCGGGTTCGGATCGCGGTCGCGTACTTGATCATCTGGTCGTACTGCTGGGTGATGAGTTCCCAGCGGATCGGGCGGGTCAGCGCCGGGGTCAGCTGCGGGTAGGCGTCCGGTTCGCCGGCCACGGGCCGGTACAGCTTGACCTTGTTGATCCGCTTGATACGCGGCAGCAGGTCGAAGTTCAGCAGCCTCGTGATGCCGAACCCGATTTCCGACTGGCCGTGCGAGTCCGTGTAGTTGGCCTCGACGTCCATGGTGGTGCCGTGCCGCATGGCGCCCTCGATCATCGCGGCGACCTCGGAGGCGGTGCAGTCGATCAGCTGGGAGTGGATGGCCAGGTCCCGCAGGGCAGCCCCCACGATCCGATCGCACCGGCCCGGCGTCGGCGGCTCGATGCTCTCGGCGCGGCAGCGCGCCAGAAGTTCCACCCGGACCTGCTCGGGCCTGCGCTCCTTGTGCGCGACGTGCTCGGCCAGATACGCGGTCAGCTTCTCCGCGTCCGCGACGCTGCACTCACGGAAGCCGAGGTGCTCCCGGACCTGCGCGCGGTGGTACTCGACCGTACGGCCCGTCCAGTCGTAGGACTCCAGCTCCGAGGCAGGAACCTGCACCTGCCGGGCGACGAACTCCACGGCCTCACCGGGCAGCTCTGCCCGGTTCCGGGGAAACCGGCCATACTGCGTATAGAACTTCAGCAGCACGGCGAAGCCCAGTCTCGTCGCACCGCGCTTGCCGGACACGAGCGCCTGCTCGTCCTTCAACAGCGTCCAGTGCTCGACGAGTTCGTCCAGGTCCAACGGAGTACGGGCCACGATCGCCGATCGTCGTCGCAGAGCTTCACCCACCGCAGCCGTACGGCCCAGGACTCACCCACACGGGTGACCCCGTCGCAAGATCAGCGCCGTTTGCGGCTGGTGACAGCATTCTTACCGGCACCCCCAGATCCCCGTGGGTTCAAGGAAACCGAAGGTCCTTCAGCCTGAACCCGCAGGTCCACCGATCTGCTTCAGGTCGGTAGATCCGTGGGTTCGGTTGG
>NZ_JBHWUU010000072.1:0-50726 GCF_042737375.1 Streptomyces sp. NPDC060000 | reverse complement strand
CCTGTGAGGCGCCGCCGGGCCACCGCGGGCCCTGACCGGCCACGCGGGGACGCTCAGTCCCGGCCGCCCTTGTCCTCGGCCGGCCACACGCCCGTGGACCGTTCGATCGCCTTGGCGCCGGTGCGGTCGGCCACGCTGCGGACCGCCGCGAAGATCGCACCCTGGACCGCGGCGGCCACCACGATCTCGCCCCAGCCGCGGTCCCGGTCCAGGGCGTCCGGCGCGTTGTCCTCGTGGCGGATCACCTTCCACGCCTTGCGGAACGCGAGCCCCGCCAGGGCGCCGCTCGACCAGCCCAGCAGAAAACCGACGGGCTTGTAGACGAGGGGGAGCTTCGTCTTCTTCTTGGCCACGTGTGTCTCACTCCTTCTGTGATGCGTGAACATGTGATGCGTGAACAGGGGTCTCAGGGCCGTCCCCGCGCCGGAACCTCCTCGTCGGCGCGGACCGGACCGGGCGGTGTCCCGGCGCCGAACGGACGGCCGCCGAGCTCCTCGCGGGCGTGGGAGGTGTGCCAGCCGGCCAGGTCCGGGCCGAGGGGGACGATTCCGGTCGGGTTGATACCGGTGTGCACCTGGTAGTAGTGCCGCTTGATGTGGTCGAAGTCGACGGTGTCGCCGAAGCCGGGCGTCTGGAAGAGGTCCCGCGCGTACGCCCAGAGGACCTGGTTCTCCGTCAGCTTCCAGCGGTTGCACTTGAAGTGACCGTGATAGACGGCGTCGAAACGCACCAGCGTGGTGAACAGCCGGATGTCCGCCTCGGTGATCGCGTCACCCACCAGGTAGCGCTGCCGGGCCAGCCGGGACGTCAGCAGCTCCAGCCGCCGGAAGACACCCGCGCACGCCTCCTCGTACTCGCCCTGCTCGCTGGCGAAACCCGCCCGGTACACCCCGTTGTTGACGTCCTCGTACACCTCGGCCATGACCGTGTCGATCTCGTCGCGCAGCCGGTCGGGGTAGAGGTCCGGGGCGCCGGGGCGGTGCAGGGCCGTCCACTCGGTGGCGAGGTCCAGGGTGAGCTGCCCGTAGTCGTTCGTCACCAGCTCGCCGCTGGGCACGTCCACGATCGCCGGCACACTGACGCCGCCCGGGTGGCCGGGCTCCCGCCGGTCGTACGCCTCTCCGAGCCAGCGGATGCCGAGCACCGGATCGAGGCCGCCCGGATCGAGGGTGAAACGCCAGCTTCGGTCGTCCTGGACCGGGTCGGCGATCGCCATCGACAGGGAGTCCTCCAGGCCGAGGAGCCGCCGGGAGATCACCGCCCGGCTCGCCCACGGGCAGGCACGGCTGACCACCAGACGGTAGCGGCCCGCCGTCAAGGGCCAGTTGTCCCGGCCGTCCGCGGTAATCCGGTCGGTGAAGTGACTCCGGGACCGCTTGAACGCCCCGTGCCCGTACGCGCCGTTCCCGTCACCCCCACCGCCACTCATGGTTCCTCCTGCCTGCCGTCGATCTCTCGTCCCTGTCTGCTGACCGCGTTCCCCGATTTCGGCCGACGGCACGGAATGACCTCGACCGGCCGGGGCAGTCGGCGTAGGTGACCGGGACACCTTCAGCGCGCAGCGCCGAACAGACAGCCGAACGGACCACCGAACGGACCACCGAGCGGGATGCCGGACGGGCAGCCGCGGACAAACCCCGGGAGGGAGGGGATCAGGCAGCGGAACCGAGCGCCGACCGCAAGACACGCGTCACCATTCTCGTAGCGCTCGCCGCCAACCTGGTCATCGCCCTCGCCAAGGCCCTGGGCGGTCTCTTCGCGGGTTCGCCCGCGCTGTTGTCGGAGGCCGCGCACTCCGTGGCCGACAGCCTGAACGAGGTCTTCCTGCTCGCCGCGCTGCGCCGCAGCCGGCGTCCCGCCGACGCGCGGCACCCCTTCGGCTACGGCAAGGAGCGCTTCTTCTGGTCGTTGCTCGCCGCCGTGGGGATCTTCGTCATGGGCGGCTGTTTCTCCTTCTTCCAGGGCGTCGAGGCGCTCCGCAGCGGCGCCGACGAGGAGTTCAGCGGCTATGTGGTGGGCCTGATCGTGCTCGGCGTCTCCTTCCTCGCCGAAGGCGTGTCGCTCCTGCGGGCCCTGCACCAGGTGCGCCGGCAGGGCGGTGGGCTCGCCGCCCTGCGCGACCCGGCCCTGCGCACCGTCGTCGCCGAGGACGGCACCGCGGTGCTCGGCGTCACCCTGGCGGCGATCGGCATGGCGCTGCACATGGTGACCGGGCAGGTCGTGTGGGAGGCGTCCGCCTCACTGGCGATCGGCGCGCTGCTCGTCTATGTCGCCTACCGGCTCGGCCGTGAGGCCCGCGACCAGCTCATCGGCGAGGCCGCAGATCCGGAGACCGGGGCGCGGATCCGCGCGCTGCTCGAAGCCCAGCCCGAGATCGACAGCGTGGAGGCGCTCTTCACGATGAAGATGGGCCTGGACTCGGCCCTGGTGGCGGCCCGCGTCGACCTCGTGCCGGGCCTGGAAAGCGAGCGGGTCGAGGAGATCGCCGTGCGCATCAAGCGCTCGATCGCCGGAATGATTCCCGAGGCGGACCAGATCTTCCTCGACGTGACCGACCGCAGCGCGGGAGAGGCAGCACAGAGCCCCGCCGCGACGGGGGAGCGCGGCGGGGCCTGACTGTCGGTTTCCCGGTGCGAGCACCTTCATGCGTACCGGAGACAGATTTTTCTACGGAAACCCTTGGAGGGGTTCGTTCCGCGTTCGTGGAACGAACCCGTCCAAGTGACGGCGGCCGGCGGCCGCCGTCTCAGCCCGCGTCGGCGGGCTCCACGACGAACACCGGGATCTCCCGGTCCGTCTTCTTCTGGTAGTCGGCGTACGGCGGATACGCGGCCACGGCGCGCTCCCACCACTCGGCCTTCTCGGTTCCGGTGACCTCACGGGCCGTCATGTCCTGCTTCCGCGGGCCGTCCTGGAGCTCCACCCGCGCATCGGCCTTGACGTTGAAGTACCAGACCGGGTGCTTCGGCGCCCCGCCGAGCGAGGCGACCAGGGCGTACCGGCCGTCGTGCTCCACCCGCATCAGCGGCGTCTTGCGGAGCTTGCCGCTCTTCGCGCCCCGGGTCGTCAGCAGGATGACGGGCATTCCGGTGTCCAGCAGCGTCGTCCCCTCGGTGCCGCCGGAGCGCTCGTACTGCTCCACCTGGTCGCGCACCCACTGCGTCGGGCTGGCTTCGTACTCGCCTTCGAGAGGCATGGCATCCGTCCCCTTCGTCATGTCGTGGCATCGTCCGCGTCACGTACGTCCGACCCGCACGGTGCTTCAACACCGGTGGCCGCGAGATTCATCCGTCCCCCAGGACACTCGCACATCTACACCACCATCCGTACGGCCAGCACCGTCATCACCGCGCTCGACACCAGCGCCGTCACCAGCCGGCCCCGGTGACCGGTCAGCGCGCGCCCCAGCAGCGCGCCGCCCCCGGCGAGCAGTACCTGCCAGCTCGCGGACGCGAGGAAGGCGGCCAGCACGAACACGCCCTGTTCCGTGGGCCGTGCGGACTCGGTAGTGCCGTTGCCGAGGACCAGCGCGGCGAAGTAGATCACGGTCGTCGGGTTCAGCAGGGTGATGCCGAGGAGGCTGAGGAAGGCCCGGGCCGGGCTCGGCGGAGCCGGCGCGGACCGGGTGCTGAGCCGGTGGGTCCGGTACCGGCGTACGGCCGTGACCGCGCCCCGTGCCGCGAGCGCCAGCAGGACCAGGGCCGAGGCCCAGCGCAGCGGTGTCAGCACCGGCCGCAACACCGCGGCGAGGGCCGATCCCCCGACCGTGGCGGCCAGGGCGTAGAGGCCGTCCGCCAGGGCGACGCCGAGCGCGGCGCACACGCCGGTGCGCAGCGAGGTACGGGCCGTGAGGGAGACGACGTAGGTCGCGACCGCGCCGACGGGTACGGCGATGCCGTAGCCCGCGACCAGGCCCGCGACGAGTGCGGCCGTCACGGTCGCGCGGTGCCGGGCCTCCGGGGACGGCCGGGCTGCTGCTGCGCCCGCACCGGAAGAGCGGCGGCGGAGGTCAGCGGCAGGAGGGCATCGCAAAGGGACATGGCCGGATCCTGCGGGCAGGAGCGGACCGGCGGCAACCGGATTTCCGCCCGCGCCCCCGGGAGGGCGGTTTCGGAGCGAATGGTTCCGGCCGTATCGCCCCATTCGTCGATCTGGCCGAACTGTGCGTCGCCCTATAGGTGCCCAGGGCATCTAATGAAGATCGGTACGACGCACTCTTCGTCTGCGAGGTCACCCATGACGAACACGACAGGCACGAACACGACAGGCACGACGAACAAGGCGAACACGGCGGGCACGACGGACCTGCTGGACGCGGCGGACACGACGGACGCGGCGGACACGGCGGACACGACGGACACGGCGGACACGGCGGACACGGTGGACCTGCTGGGCATGGCGAACACGGCGGGCACGGCGAACACGACAGGCGCGACGGATCTGCTGGACGCGGCGGACACGACGGACACGACGGACACGGCGAACACGGCGGGCACGACGGACCTGCTGGGCGCGGCGAACACGGCGGGCACGGCGGACCTGCTGGGCGCGACGGACAGGGCGGACCCGACGGAAGTCACGGGTCCGCCGGCCGCGACCCACGACACGGATGTCACGGACCCGCCGAACGGGGCGGCCGCCACGGAGGGGCCGGACTCGGTGCGAGGTCCGGCTCCCGTCGCCTTCCCGCAGGACCGCACCTGCCCCTACCGGCCGCCCGCCGCCTACGACTCCCTGCGCGCCTCCCGTCCGCTGGCCCGCGTCAGCCTCTACGACGGCCGCACCGCCTGGCTGGTCACCGGGCACGAGGCGGCCCGCGACCTGCTCGCCGACCCCCGCCTGTCGACCGATCGCACCCGTCCCGGCTACCCGGCGACCTCGCCCCGCTTCACGGCACTCCGTGACCGCCGGGCCGCCCTGCTCAACGTCGACGACCCCGAACACCACGCCCAGCGCCGGCTGCTGGTCGCGAACTTCACCCTCAAACGGGCCACCGCCATGCGCCCGGCCATCCGGCGGATCGTCGACGAGCGGATCGACGCGATGCTCGCCCAGGGACCGCCCGCGGAACTCGTGAACGCCTTCGCGCTGCCCGTGCCCTCCACGGTGATCTGCGAGCTGCTCGGCGTCCCGTACGCCGACCACGAGTTCTTCGAGGAACAGTCGCGACGGCTGTTGCGCAGCCGGGTGCCGGAGGAGGTGCGCGACGCGCGCGACCGGCTCGACGCCTACCTCGGCGCGCTGATCGACCGCAAGCTGGAGGGGCCGTCAGGCGACGGCGTACTCGACGCCCTGGTCCACGAGCAGGTGCGCGAGGGCGCGGTGGACCGGGAGGAGGCGATCGCGCTGGCCACCATCCTGCTGGTCGCGGGCCACGAGACGACCGCCAACATGATCTCGCTCGGCACCTACACCCTGCTCCAGCATCCCGAACGGCTGGCCGAGCTGCGCGCCGACCCCTCGCGGCTGCCGACGGCCGTCGAGGAGCTGATGCGGATGCTCTCCATCGCGGACGGGCTGCTGCGGCAGGCCACCGAGGACATCGAGGTGGCCGGGACGACGATCCGGGCGGGGGAGGGCGTGGTCTTCGCGACCTCCGTCATCAACCGCGACGAGAGCGCCTACCCCGCACCTGACACCCTCGACTGGCACCGCTCCGCCCGCCACCACGTGGCGTTCGGCTTCGGCGTCCACCAGTGTCTCGGCCAGAACCTGGCACGCGCGGAGCTGGAGATCGCCCTCGGCGCCCTCCTCGAGCGGCTCCCCGGTCTGCGGTTGGCCGTACCGGCCGACCAGGTCCGCTGGAAGCCGGGCGACACGATCCAGGGGATGCTGGAACTCCCCGTGGCCTGGTAGGGAGCAGCCGAGATGCACATCCACATCGACGCGGACATCTGTATCGGCGCCGGCCAGTGCGCCCTGGCCGCCCCGGGTGTCTTCACCCAGGACGACGACGGCTTCAGCGCCCTCCTGCCCGGCCGGGAGGACGGCGGCGGCGACCCGATGGTCCGGGAAGCCGCGCGGGCCTGTCCGGTCGGCGCCGTCAGGGTGTCCGGGACGGCCGCCGGCTGACGTCCGTCCAGGGGCGCTTCTCAGCCCAGGAGCAGCCGCGCCGCCTCACGTGCCTCCGCCGCCGGGGCGGCGCCGCCGCTGATCCCGGCCGTCACCATCGCGCCCTCCGCCAGCAGGAACAGCGGGCCGGTGAGCGCGTCGGGGAGCCCCGCCTCGGCCACGAGCCGGCCGAGGTACTCACGGAACGCCCGCTTGTGCGACCGCACCTGACCCGCGACCCGCTCCGAGGTCGCGCCCAGCTCGCCGTACGCGTTGATCCAGGCGCAGCCGCGGAAGTCCGGCTCGCCGAACCACTGCGCCAGCCAGTCGAAGACGGCCAGGATCCGCTCCCCGGGGTCCTGCCGCCGTGCGACGGACTCCGCCAGCAGTTCGCGCCAGCGCTCGTCCCGCCGCTCCAGATACGCCTCCACCAACTGCTCCTTGGCCGGGAACAGCTGGTACAGCCGCTTGAGCGACACACCTGAGGCGCCCCGGACGTCGTCCATGCCGACGGACTGCACGCCCCGCCCGTAGAACAGCTTCTCCGCGGCGTCGAGCGCCTGCTCACGAGCTGTTGCGCTGTCCATGGGCGACCACCGCTCCTCAGGGTTCCTTGACGGGAGAACGAACGTTCTCTACGTTAGCGGCCGCGTTAGATGACCAGAACTCGGCGCCCGCGCGTGTGACCGGTGCGGCTGTCGATGTGGGCCGCCGCGGCCTCGGCGAGCGTGTACGACTTCTCGATCGGGATGTGGAACTTGCCCCGCGAGATGAGGTCGGCGGCTTCGGCGAGCGCGGCCGGCATGCTCCCGGCCGCGCCGGAGAATCGGACACCGAGCTCCGGCGCAGCGAGATCGGCGATGGAGATCACCTTCTGTGGGTCCCCGGTCAGCTCGACGAGCTCGCGGATTACGCCCGAGCCGGCCAGGTCGAGGGCCGCGTCGACACGGCCGAGCTGCCGCACACGCTCGACCCAGCCCTTGTCGTACGTCGTGGCGAGGGCCCCCAGGCTGCGCAGGTAGTCCTGGTTCGCGGCCCCGGCCGTACCGATGACCGTGATGCCGCGGTCGCGGGCGATCTGCAGCACCGCCGATCCGACTCCGCCGGCCGCGCCGCTGACCAGGAGCGTCTGCCGAGGCCGCACCCCGACCTCGCGGAGGATGCGCAGCGCGGTCTCGACCACGGAGGGGTAGCCTGCCGCCTCTTCGAACGAAAGCCCCTCGGGCATGTGGGCCCAGGCCGACAGCACGGCGAACTCGGCATATGTACTTGCCCCTTCGCCGAAGACGTGGTCGCCGACCGCGATCCCTTCGACGTCCTCGCCGACCTCGTCCACCACCCCGGCGGCGTCCAGTCCGACCCCGGAGGGCAGCTCGATCGGATGAGCCCCCAGGACCTGGCCTTCGCGGATCCTCCAGTCGACGGGGTTCACGCCCGCCGCCCGCACGGCGATGCGTATCTGGCCGGGGCCCGCGTGGGGCTCCTCGGCATCGATGAGTTGCAGAACGTCCGGACCGCCGAACTCGGCGAAGCTCACTTTCTTCATGCGGCCGACCGTAACACTAACGGTTAGTGTTTAGTAACAGTTGCTGTTTTGGATCTGGTAGTGTAAGAGCATGACCGTGCCGACGACCGGACGCCGTGAGCGCAAGAAGGCCGCGACCCGCCAGAGAATCGCTGACACCGCCCTGCGGCTCTTCCTGGAACGCGGGTACGACGCGGTGGGTATCCGGGACGTGGCCTCCGAGGCCGACGTGGCCGTCACCACGCTCTTCTCCCACTTCGCCTCGAAAGAGGCCCTGGTGTTCGAGCGGGACGACGATTTCGAGCAGCGCCTCACGCAGGCAGTTACCGATCGGGCACAGCACGAGTCACTCATCCCTGCATTGCGCCGCGAGATCCACGCCCTGGTGCGCCATTGCACGGCCAACGGCGCCGCCCCGGTCTGGCGCCTGATCGACGAGTCGCCCGCCCTGCGGGAGTACGAGGAATCGATGCGGCTGCGCCACGCGGAGTCGTTGGCAACGGCGCTCGTCGCCGCCCCCGACCTGCGGCAGAGCACGACGGCCTGCCGCACGATCGCGAGGTTCGTGATCGATGCCTATTCACTGGCGCGTGAAGCGGTCGACCCACAGGCCGCGGTGGACGAGATCTTCCACATGATCGAGGCAGCCTGGAATGTCACCTGCCCGTCTGCGAGCGGTCGTCAGGGACCCGACGGGTCGCGGCTACGGGCCTGACAAGGCGTCGCTTACCGCGGCGACGCACGAGGTTGGCGTCGCCGCGGTAAGCGACGATGATCTGCTCGAACTCGTTGGCGGCCTGTGGCGCGGTGGTGACTGCAAGGACCGCCGAGGAAACGCCACGAAGTTGAGACTCCGACGTCCGACCCCACGTGAGACCACGGAAGAAGCTGCAGGCTACGAGGGCGCACTCCGACACCGGCCGCGGGACCCTACAGGAGCCGCCATGCCGGACGCCCGTCCACCCCTGCCGCCGTTCACCCGGGAGACCGCTCTCCTGAAGGTCCAGGCCGCCGAGGACGCCTGGAACACCCGCGACCCGCACAGGGTCGCCCTCGCCCACTCCGAGGACTCGGTCTGGCGCAACCGCGACACCTTCCTCACCGGCCGCGCCGCGATCGTCGCGTTCCTCACCGGCAAGTGGGCCCGCGAGCACGAGTACGCGCTCCGCAAGGACCTCTGGGCGTACGACGGCGATCGCATCGCCGTCCGGTTCCAGTACGAGTCCCGCGACGACGCCGGGCAGTGGTGGCGCTGCTACGGCAACGAACTGTGGGAGTTCGACGAGCGCGGGCTGATGACCCGCCGCGAGGCGAGCATCGACGACGTGCCGATCGAGGAGGCGGACCGCCGCGTCCACGGACCGCGCCCCGAGGCCGAACGAGGGCTGTCCTTCCCGCTTGAGTAGGGTGCGCGGGTGACCGAACAGGACGAACAGCCGCCCTTTCTCTACGTCGTCGTCTGCGCCGCCGGTATCGCCGCGGACGTCGGCAGGCTGATCGCCGCCGCCCGGGACCGGGAGTGGCAGGTGGGCGTCATCGCGACGCCGCACGCCATGAACGGTTTCTTCGACACCGCCGCCGTCGAGGCGCAGACCGGGCGCCCGATCCGCTCGGCCTGGCGTCGCCCCGGTGATCCGCGGCCGTTCCCGGAACCCGACGCGGTCGTCGTCGCCCCGGCCACCTTCAACACCATCAACAAGTGGGCCGCGGGCATCGCCGACACCCTCGCCCTGGGCACCCTGTGCGAGGTCTCGGGACTCGGCGTCCCCGTCGGGGTCCTGCCCTGCGTGAACGAGACCCTCGCGGGCCACCCCGCCTACCAGGACAGTCTGATACGGCTGCGCGGCATGGGCGTCCGGTTCGGGTATCCCCACGACCGGTCCGAGGGTGAGGAGTTCGGGTGGGAGCGGGCGCTGGACCTGATCGAGTGAGCCGGATCGAGCCGGCCGTACGGTGACCGCGCGGCGGCGCCGAAGCGCCGGCTCGGCCCCCGGAACGGTTCCGCCGGGCCGAAGTACGCTCCCCTCCTGTACCCCACACCGATCTCAGGAGCGGCGACGATGCAGTACGTGAAGCTCGGCTCGACGGGTCTGGACGTGTCACGGATCGGTCTGGGCTGTATGACCTACGGACTTCCCGACCGGGGCGCGCACGAGTGGACCCTCGACGAGGAGGCCTCACGTCCGCTCATCCGGCAGGCCCTGGAGGCGGGCGTCACCTTCTTCGACACCGCGAACGTCTACTCCGACGGCACCAGCGAGGAGATCGTCGGCAGGGCGCTGCGCGACTTCGCGCACCGTGACGACATCGTGCTCGCGACGAAGGTGCACGGCCCGATGCGGCCCGGACCCAACGGGGCCGGTCTGTCCCGCAAGGCCGTCCTGTCCGAGATCGACCACAGCCTGAGCCGCCTCGGCACCGACTACGTCGACCTCTACCAGATCCACCGCTTCGACCCGCACACCCCGGTCGAGGAGACGATGGAGGCGCTGCACGACCTGGTGAAGGCGGGCAAGGTCCTCTACATCGGGGCGAGTTCGATGTACGCCTGGCAGTTCTCCAAGATGCAGTACACGGCCGAGCGGCACGGCTGGGCCAGGTTCGTGTCGATGCAGAACCACTACAACCTCCTCTACCGCGAGGAGGAGCGCGAGATGCTGCCCCTGTGCGCGGACCAGGGCGTCGGTGTGCTGCCGTGGAGCCCGCTGGCCCGCGGCCGCCTCACCCGCGACTGGGGCACCGAGACCGGCCGCAGTTCCACGGACGGCTTCGGCAACTCCCTCTACCTGGAGGGCGATCGCGGCACCGTCGAGGCGGTCACCCGTATCGCCGCCGACCGGGGCGTCCCGCGTGCCCAGGTCGCCCTCGCCTGGCTCCTGCACCAGCCGACGGTGACCGCCCCGATCATCGGAGCCGCGAAGTCCCAGCATCTCGAGGACGCGGTGGCGGCCACCGAACTGGTTCTGACCGAAAAGGAGTTGGCGGAACTGGAGGAGCCCTACGCGCCCCACCCGATCGCCGGCCACTGAAACGCGCCCGTCAGGGGCGCGGGGAACTGCGCGCCCGGCTCCCGCGGACCCGCAACCGAGAAGCGGCAGGGCGCGCGGAGCGCTGGTGCGGGCCCTGCGGTACGAACTCGGTACCGCGGGGCCCCGCCCCCTCGCTGACCGCCGGCGGCACCGGGAATGCACGCGGCAATTACCGTCCCGACCCTCCCGAAAGGCACATGAAAGGGGCGTCAAAAGGGACACCGATACAGGGACCACCCCACAGGGCGTTCCGCCGTTGACGTTTGGTCAAAATTATTCGGGTCGCAGGCAATGCATGAAACCGCTGTATCCCTTGTTTCGCCTGGTCCGGCTGTGCAAAGGTGTGCCTTGTCGGCGCACGGACAACGTTTTCTCCACTGTGCGCGCGAGACACCTCCCGTTCACACCCCCCACGCTTCAAAAGAGCCGCCCCCCGCGGACGTCAGAGGTGCCGAACCCTGTGCGAGTCGATCCCGCTTCGTGCGGCGGGATCGCATACCCGATGGTATGTACTTTATGCCGCATGCCCCCGGAAGGAATGCAGACCGTGAATGACGCAGGCCTGTCGAATTCCCCTTCGGCGCGCCGCTTCGACGCGACGGACGAACAGCTGAGCTCCGAACTGAAGAAGTGGACGGGGGCTTCACCCGCACTGCATCCCGTCGGTGAGTTGCTGGACCGCCACTGGGCGGCCGCCTTCGCCTACGCGGGGCTGTGCACCGACGGCGAGCGCGCGGCGGGCATGCTCACCACGGCCGCCTTCACCCGGCTGTTCGGCGAGAGTCTGCGGCAGAACGGGCCGACGGCCGCCTGGCGCCCCCATCTGCTCGTCACCGTGCGCCGCATCGCCGGCGAATGGGACGCCGACGGGCGCCGTGACCTGCTGCACCCGGCGCTGCGCTCCGAGGGCGAGGACCGCGACCGCGCGGCCGCCCGGCTGCTGCCGCCGCTCAACCGGCGCATCCTGTCCCGGGCGTTCCAGCGGCTGCCGCAGTCCGCCCGCTGCCTGCTCTGGCACACCGAGGTCGAGGCCGAGCCGCTGGCGGTCCCGGCCGGACTGCTGGGCCTCGAGGAGGAGGGCGCCCGCGTCGAACTGCGCCGGGCCCGCGAGCGGTTGCGCGAGGAGACCCTCCAGGTACACCGCGAACTCGCCACCGACGACGAGTGCCACCGCTACGACCGGCTGCTGGACGTCACCTGCCGCCGCGGCGGCGCCGACCTCGACCCCGACCTGCGCGCCCACCTGGAGCAGTGCCGGCACTGCTTCCACACCGCCGACCAGTTGCGGCAGTTCGAGGGACTGTTCGGCGCCGCCCTGGCCGAGGGCGTCCTGGGCTGGGCCGCCACGGCCTACCTGGAACTCCGGATGTCCGGTGACGGCGAGCCCGTCGAGCCCCCCGCCGAGCAGCCCCGCGGCTACGCGGGTGAGGCCTTCACCGACGGGACCACCGCCCCCGCGGCGCCCCGCACCGGGGCGGGAGCCGGCGCGACCTCCCGCGCCGGACTGCGGACAGGGGCGATCTCCCGTATCGCGTCGCGGGTCGGCGCGACCTCCCGCACCGGGTCCGTTCCCGGCGACGACTCCCGCCCCGCGTCGAGCCGCTCGGCCCAGAAGGCGGCCCGCCGCGCCCGCCGGCGCAACCTCGCCGCCGCGGTCCTGACCGTGAGCGGGCTGGTGGTTCTTCCGCTCGGCGTATGGGCGGCCGTCGGCTCCGGGGACGGAACCGCCCCGACGGCAGGCAACGAGGCGGCGAAGACCAGGGCCCCGGGGACGGACACCGCCACCTCCGACCCGTCCCTGATCGGGGTCGGCGACGACACCCAGGGCACCCTGCGTGGCCGGCTGCACAACGTGGCCTCCGGGCTGTGCATCGGCATCGTCGGCTCCAAGGCTGTCAACGGCGCCGAGGCCGAACTCGCCACCTGCTCCTCCGTGGCCGGCCAGCAGTGGTCGTACGAACCGGACGGGCTGGTGCGCAGCGCCGCGAACGCCGATCTGTGCCTCGACTCCCACCTCGGCTACTCGGTGCGGCTGGCCCCCTGCGCGGGCGCCTCCCAGCCCAACCCCAAGAACGTGCGGTACGACTTCACCCTCCAGGGCACGCTGGTCCCGCGTTCGGGCCAGAACCTCGCGCTGGCGCCCGCCGCCACCGACGGATCGGGCGCCCTCGTCCTGAAGAACCGGGTGGACAGCGCGGCCCAGCGCTGGGTGATCGACACCTCACAGCCCGACCCGCAGATGCAGTTCGTCAACTGGGGCGCCGACAGCACCGCCTCGGACACCCCGGCGCCGGCCGCCACACCCAAGGCCGCGAAGTCCCCGGCGCCCGCGCCCACGCCGACCCCGTCCACCACTCCGAGCGCCAGCGGCCCGACGAGCTCCTCCTCGGGCTCGAACACCACGCCCTGCTCGTACTACTGCGCGCCGGGCAGCTGGCCGGGCTCGTCCGGCGGCTACGGCGGCTCCGGATACGGGTACGGCGGTTCCGGCTACGGCGGCTACGGCGGCTACGGGGGATACGGCTCCGGACGCCACTGACCTGGACGCCACTGACCTGGACGCCACCGACCAGAGCGGCCGGCGGTCAGCCGCCGACCACCTGGAGCGAGGCCCACAGTGCCACGACGGCCGGGACCAGCGCGGCCGGCACCGTGAGCAGACCCAGCCGGGTGAACTCCCCGAGCCCGACACGCTCCTCCCGCGCCTGCACCACGCGCCGCCACAACAGAGTCGCCAGCGATCCGGCGTACGTCAGGTTCGGGCCGATGTTCACCCCGAGCAGCACGGCGAGCACCGCCCCGGTCCCGGCCGGGGCGGCGAGCGGCACCAGGACCAGCACCGCGGGCAGGTTGTTGATCAGGTTGGCCAGGACGGCGGCCAGCGCGGCGACGGCGAGCAGGGCCGGCAGGCCCGAGCCGTCGGGCAGAACGTGCCGCAGCGCGTCGGCGAGCCCGTTGTCGACGACCGCGCGCACGACGATGCCGAGCGCCAGCACGAACGCCAGGAACCCCGGCGCGGCGGCCCGCACCACGGCGACCGGGGTCACCCGCCGCCGTACCAGCGCGCGCCCGGCCATGACCAGCGCCCCGGCGAAGGCGGCCCACGCCGGTTCGATCCCGACCGCGGACGCCACCACGAATCCGACGAGCGTGCAGCCGACGGTGACCAGCGCGAACAGCGGCAGCTCGGGTGCCGGACCGTCGTCGTCGGTGGGCTCGGCGGCGGGCAGGTCGTCGGCGAAGAAGCGCCGGAAGACCAGGTACTCGGCGCCGACCGCGACCACCCAGGGCAACGCCATCAGCGCGGCGAACCGGGTGAAACTCAGCCCGCTCGCCTCGAACGCCAGCAGGTTGGTGAGGTTGGAGACCGGCAGCAGCAGCGAGGCCGTGTTCGACAGGTGGGCGCACGCGTAGACGTGCGGCCTGGAGCGCACCCCCATCCGGGCGGCGGTGGCGAACACCACCGGTGTCAGCAGCACCACGGTCGCGTCCAGGCTGAGCACGGCCGTGATCACCGAGGCCAGCACGAACACCGCGACCAGCAGCCGCCGGGGGCTCCCCGCCGCCCGGCGGGCCATCCAGGCCCCGCACGCGGTGAAGAGGCCTTCGACGTCGCACAGGTGCGCCAGTACCAGCACCGCAGCGAGGAAGCCGACGACCGGCCCGAGCCGCTCGGCCTCCGCCAGCGCGTGCTCCGGCGAGACGGCCCCGAGGGCGATCACCACTGCGGCGGCGGGGACGGCGACCAGGGCCTCGGACCGCCCCGCGGGGCGCAGCACCGCCCAGCCGAGGGCGGCGGCGAGCAGGACGACGGACAGCGTTTCGGCGAGCGGGGCGTTGATGGGGATCTCCGGGAGCGGGGTACGGCGGTGCCCGCCCATCGAAGTGGTCCGGGTGTTCCTCCATGAAAACACGCGCGGGTAAAACGCCCGCCAAGTGGGCGGAAGGGCGTCTCACTCCTCTTCGGACAGGCTCAGCTCCGCCCAGATCGTCTTGCCCTCGGCGGTGTGCCTGCTGCCCCAGCGCTGGGTCAGCTGGGCGACCAGCAGAAGGCCGCGGCCGCCCTCGTCCCAGGTCTTCGCCCGGCGCAGGTGCGGGGCGGTGTGACTGGTGTCGGACACCTCACAGATCAGTGTCGTCGCGTCGTGGATCAGCCGGAGCCGGATGGGGTGGGAGCCGTACCGGATGGCGTTGGTGACCAGTTCGCTCACCACCAGTTCGGTGGTGAAGGACGCCTCGTTCAGCTCCCAGCGGGTGAGCTGCTCGACCGCCTGTCTGCGGATCGGCGCGACCAGAGCGGGGTCGGCGGGGATGTCCCAGGTGGCCACCTGGGAGGAGGGCAGGCCCCGGGTGCGCGCGAGCAGCAGGGCCACGTCGTCGGCGGCGCCGCCGGGCGGGAGCAGGGTGTGCAGGATCCGGTCGCAGGTCTCGTCCAGGGAGTCCGAGTGGGCCGCCAGCGTCTCGCTCAGCAGCCGGTGACCGGCGTCCACGTCCCGCTCGCGGGACTCGATCAGACCGTCGGTGTAGAAGGCGAGCACACTGCCTTCGGTGAGCTCCAGCTCGGCCGACTCGAACGGCAGCCCGCCCAGGCCCAGCGCGGGACCGGCGGGCAGCTCGACCCGCCGGGACGCGCCGTTCGGCCGGAGCACCACGGGCGGGGGATGCCCGGCCCGCGCCATGGTGCATCGCCGCGACACGGGGTCGTACACCGCGTACAGGCAGGAGGCGCCGACCTCGCCGGGGCTGCCCTCGCCACCGGCCTCCTCCGACAGCCGGACGACCAGATCGTCCAGGTGGGTGAGCAGTTCCTCGGGGGCGAGGTCGATGTCGGCGAGGGTGCGCACGGCGGTGCGCAGTCTGCCCATGGTGGCCGAGGCCTGGATGCCGTGTCCGACGACGTCGCCGACGACCATGGCGACGCGCATCCCGGACAGCGGGATCACGTCGAACCAGTCGCCGCCGACCCCGGCGCGGGCGGCCGGCAGATAGCGGGAGGCGGCATCGACGGCGGCGGTGCGCGGCAGGGTGCGCGGGAGCAGGCTGCGCTGGAGCGCGAGGGCGGTCTCGCGCTCGCGGGAGAACCGGCGGGCGTTGTCGATGCAGACGGCGGCCCGGGCCGTGACCTCCTCGGCCAGCAGCACGTCGTCCGGGGTGAACGGGTCCGGCCGGCGGAACCGGGTGAGGACCGCGACGCCGAGTGTGATGCCGCGGGCCTGGATCGGGACGGACATCGTGGAGTGGATGCCGAGCTCCCGCACGCGGGCGGCGCGTGCCTGGTCCCAGGCGAGCCAGGCGTCCAGACCGCCGCCCGCCAGGGTGGCGATGACGGTGTGCCCGGCGACCAGCGAGTCGGCCTGCGGCGATCCGGCCGGGTACTCCTGCGCCTCGCCGGGCTTGGCCACCGCCTCCGGGCTGCCGGGGTTCACCGAGTGGTGCGCGGCGCGCCGCAGGCTCAGCGGCGGGGCGAAGCGGCTCGGCGGCTCCCCGCCGTCCTGCGGGTCGAGCAGGTCGACGCTGACGAAGTCGCCGAGCGCGGGGACGCATACCTCCGCCAGTTCCTGCGCGGTGCGGATGACGTCGAGGGTGCTGCCGATGCGCACGCTCGCCTCGTTGACCAGCTGGAGCCGTTCGCGGGCGAGGTGGTTCTGGGTGAAGTCGTGGGCTACCAGGCACACCCCCCGCACCCGGCCGTCGGCGTCGGTGACGGGTGCCAGCCGGGCCAGCCAGGCGTGCGCCCGGGTCTCGCCGCCGGAGCGCGCGTACGTCTGCACGTCCTGCGGGCGGCCGCTGGTGAGCACGCGCAGCATGTGCTGTTCGATTTCCGCGCTGTGCGGGCCGCCGCTGATCTCGGCGAGCCGCAGCCCGCGGATGCGCTCCTCCGGCAGCCCGATGACCTCACGCATCGCGTCGTTGATCCGGCGCAGCCGCAGACGTTCGTCGTAGACCGCCATGGCGCAGGGGGACTGGACCAGCCCCGCCGTGGCGAGGAGGTCGTCCGAGGAGCCGGGGCCGCCCCCGGTCAGCGGGGTGACGACGAGCCAGTGCCCCGGATCGCCGGCCCGGGCCGGCGAGTGGTGGGCGAGCAGCCACACCCGGACCGGTCGGCCGTCGCGATGGCGCAAAGTGACCGTCCCGTCCCAGCGTGGTCCGGTGAAGACGGGCTTTCCGTCGGCCAGCAGTTCCGCGGCGGGCCGGCCCATGACATCGGCCGGGGTCCAGCCCAGCAGCGTCCGGGCTCCCTCGTTCCACCCGATGAGCGCGCCGGAGTCGTCGACGACCGCCCGGGCCGTCGCAGCCTCGTCGAACGGATACTCCGGGCTCATCTCGGCACTCCATCGCGGACACTCACAGTGAACAGGCACGTCACCTCCGTTCCAGCCTAGTGTGTCCCGCTCCCGCGTGGACGGGAACCCCCATGGCTCGGTACGACAGCGAGTTCCCGCCGAGGTCAAGGGGTAAAACCGGCCTATCTCGAGTGAGGGCGCCCGAATGCGCCACCGGGACGGGAGGCACCTCCGGGCCCTTGACGGACGGGAGTGGCCCGTCGTCAGATTCTGTTTGTTAACGATCAGTTGTGAGTACTTCTGGTTCCTGATGAGGGAGAGTCGACCATGACGGTCACTCGCAGATCGGTACTTCTCGCCTCCGCGGCCGCACCGGCCGCCGGCGCGCTCCTCGGCACGCCGGTGGCCCAGGCCGCCGGGGCGGCCGTGAGCGCCTCCGGCCGCCGCACGGTCACGCTGCGCGACGGCTGGCGCTTCGCGCTGGTCAACCCGGGCGGGATCACCGACCCGACCGGCCAGTACGCGGACGCCGCCGCCCCCGGCCACGACGACTCGACCTGGCGTGAGGTGGCGGTCCCGCACGACTGGAGCATCGAGCAGACGCCCACCACCCAGAACGGCACGACCAGCGGCACCGGGTTCTTCCCCGGCGGCCTCGGCTGGTACCGCCTCGCCTTCACCCTCCCGCCGGGCCACACGGGGCGGCGGATCTCGGTCGAGTTCGACGGTGTCCACATGGACTCGTACGTCTACTGCAACGGCACCGAGGTCGGGCGCCACCCGTACGGCTACACGGGCTTCGCCTTCGACCTCACCGACCTGCTGCACACCGACGGCACCACCGAGAACGTGATCGCGGTCAAGGTGCAGAACCGGCTCCCGAGCAGCCGCTGGTACTCCGGCAGCGGCATCTACCGCGAGGCCCGTCTCGTCGTCACCGAGCCGGTGCACGTGGCCCGCTGGGGCACGTACGTCACCACCCCCGAGGTCACCGACGAACGGGCCGTCGTCCGGGTCGCGACCACCGTGGCGAACGCGTCCGGCGCGAGCGCGGACGTCGAGGTCGTCTCCCGTGTCGTCACCCCGAACGGCCGCACCGTCGCCCGTACGTCCTCCACGGTCGGCGTCGGCGACCGGGACACCGAGACCCATGAACTCACCGTGACCGATCCGCTGCGGTGGGACTTCGAGACGCCGCACCGCTACACGCTGGAGACCGAGCTGCGCGTCGCGGGCCGGGTCACCGACACCTACCGCACCCCGTTCGGCATCCGCACCTTCCGCTTCGATCCGGAGGAGGGTTTCCACCTCAACGGCGGGTACGCCAAGATCAAGGGCGTCGACCTGCACCACGACCTGGGCGCGCTGGGCGCCGCGCTCAGTGTCGACGCCGTCCGCCGACAGATGACGATCATGAAGTCGATGGGCGTCAACGCCTTCCGTACCTCCCACAACCCGCCGTCGCCCGAGATGATCCGGGTCTGCGAGGAACTGGGCATCGTGATGCTGGTGGAGGCCTTCGACTGCTGGAGGACCGGCAAGACGCGGTACGACTACGGGCGGTTCTTCGACGAGTGGTGCGAGCGGGACGCCACCGAGATGGTGCTCGCGGCCCGCAACTCGCCCGCCGTCCTCCTGTGGTCCATCGGCAACGAGATCCCCGACTCCACCTCCACCGCCGGACTCGCCATGGCGGACCGGATCATCACCGCGATCAGGGCGGCCGACGACACCCGCCCCCTCGTCATCGGCTCGGACAAGTACCGCACCCCGCCCGCCAAGGGCTCCGCCGCCGACCTGATGCTCGCCAGGCTGGACGGCCTCGGCCTGAACTACAACACCGCCAGGTCCGTCGACATCCTGCACACGGCCTACCCGCACCTGTTCCTCTTCGAGTCCGAGTCGTCCTCACAGACCTCGACCCGCGGCACCTACCAGGAGCCGGAGCACCTCAACACCGGCGAGAACCACACACCCGGCCGGCGGGCCACCTCGTCCTACGACAACAACCTCGCCTCCTGGACGATGAGCGGCGAGTACGGCCACAAGAAGGACCGCGACCGGAAGTGGTTCACCGGGCAGTTCCTGTGGTCCGGCATCGACTACATCGGTGAGCCCACCCCGTACAACGTGTTCCCGGTGAAGGCGTCCTTCTTCGGCGCCGTCGACACGGCCGGGTTTCCGAAGGACATGTACCACCTCTTCCGGAGCCAGTGGACCGACGAGCCCATGGTCCATCTGCTGCCGATGACCTGGAACCACGAGGCGGGCGACACGGTCGAGGTGTGGGCGTACTCGAACGTCGACACCGTCGAGCTGTACCTCAACGGGAAATCCCTGGGTGTGCGGAGGTTCGAGACCAAGAGGACCACCGACGGCCGCGCCTACCTGGAGACCACCGAGGCCACCGGCGACGACAAGACCTTCACCACCGGCCCCTACCCCGGCAGTTACACCAGCCCCAACGGCAGCGCGGGCAAACTGCACCTGACATGGCAGGTGCCCTACCGGCCGGGCGAGTTGAAGGCGGTGGCCCGCCGGGGCGGCAGGACGGTCGCCACCGACGTCCTGCGCACGGCCGGCGCCCCGCACGCCGTACGCCTCACCCCGGACCGCAAGTCCCTTCCGGCGGACGGCCGTTCGCTGGTCTTCGTGACCGCCGACGTGATCGACGCGCACGGCACGGTGGTGCCCGACGCCGAACACCTCATCTCCTTCGAGGTGACCGGCGGATCCCTGGCCGGCCTCGACAACGGGCGGGAGGAGAGCGCCGAGCGCTACCAGGCCAGTACCCGCACCGCCTTCCACGGCAAGGCCCTCGCCATCGTGCGCTCCGGTACCGGGGCCGGCGCCCTGAAGGTGACCGCACGGGCGGACGGCCTGCGCAAGGGCACGGCCACCGTACGCACCACGCACGCCCGCTCGGTGGCGACCACTCCGGCCGCCGCCTTCGCCCCCGAGCACCCGGAACCCGTGAGCTACCCGTACGCGGACGCCAGTTACTCCGGCCGCCCGGACACCCTGCCCGCCGCCCTGCTGGACGGCGACCCGGCCACCGGCTGGTCCAACGCCTTCACCAAGGCAGCCACCGCCCTGCTGCCCGCGTTCGGCGGGGCCCGGCCGCGGGACTGGGTCTCCGTGGACTACGGGCGCGTCCGGGACTTCGACCGGGTGGAGGTGTCCTTCACCGTCGACGCCACGCACAGCCTGCCCGCGTCGGTCGAGGCCGAGGTGTGGGACGGCGAGCGCTACCGGCCGGTCACCGGGGCGGCCGTCGCCTGGGCCACCGCCTCGGACACCCCGACGGCTCTCACCTTCGACCCGGTACGCGGCTCCAGGCTGCGGCTGACGCTGATCAGCGGCGCACCGGGCACGGTCCAAGGGGCGGCCCGCATCACCAGGTTCGAGGCCTGAGCGCCTGAGCGGCGGGCCACCGGCGAGTCGCCCCGTCCGGACCGGGCCGAGCCAGGCCTGGTCCGGACCGGGTCGCCCGGCGCGGCGCACCCCGGCCCGGACCGCCCGAGGCCAGGAGAGCCCGGTCCCACCGCCGTCCGAGCCTCACTGCGGCGCGGGCCCCGGAGCCCGGATGCCGCCGCCTCAGCCGGCGTCGGCCGCCTCGAACGTCACCTTCGCCGTGTCCACCGTGCCCGCGCGGCGTCCGGGCGCCCGCTGCCCCGACCAGTACAGATTGGTGTGGGCTATCACCTGCTCGGGGGCGGGAGCGCCGTACCTGCTGAGGTCCTCCGTCACGTGCGCGTCGCCGACCAGTGTCACGTCGTACCCCCGCACGAAGGCGCCGTGCAGGGTCGAGCGGATGCAGGCGTCCGTCTGCGCGCCGGTGACGACTACCCGGCCCACCCCGTGCTCGGCGAGCACCGACTCCAGCTCGGTGCCCTCGAAGGAGTCCTGGTAGTTCTTGTGGACGAGGGGCTCGGCGTCCAGGCGGACCAGTTCCTCGACGTACTCCCAGTCCGCACTGCCCTGTTCGAGGTCCTCGTCGGAGTGCTGCACCCAGATGACCGGCACGTCCTGCGCGCGGGCCGCTCCGAGCAGGGTGTCGATGTTCGCGATCACCTCGTCGCGCCGAGGCACGCCCGCCACCACACCCTTCTGGACGTCGATCACGAGCAGGGCGGTGTTCGGCCGGTCGGGCAGGGTGGTCATGAGGACCTCCGGTTCCTTGTCGTCCGCGTGACGGGTGTTCGGACAGTCCAGATTAGGGCGCCCCACTGACAACGCCTCCGGAAGCCATCTCGTCCGGACCGTTGACGGGGTGTCATGACTCCAACAAGCATGTCCTCCGACCCCGCTCTGGGAGCGCTCCCATGCGATGGCACCCGGATCGCGTACGGAGCGTCCCGCACTCCCCGAGGAGCCTGGACGTGAAACGACGCAGAACCACCCTGCTGTGCCTCGCGGCCCTGCTGGGCGCGGCGCTCACCGCGCTGCCCGCGCAGCAGGCCGGCGCCGACGAGGTGGAACAGGTCAGGAACGGCGGCTTCGGCACGACCGCCGACCCGTGGTGGACCAGCAACGTCACCGCCGGTCTCAGCGACGGCCGGCTGTGCGCGGACGTGCCCGGCGGAACCGTCAACCGCTGGGACTCCGCCGTCGGTCAGGACGCGATCACCCTGGTGAAGGGATCGTCGTACCGGTTCTCCTTCAGCGCCTCCGGAGTGCCCGAGGGGCACGCGGTGCGGGCGGTCGTCGGGCTCGGGGTGTCGCCGTACGACACCTGGTACGAGGCGACGCCGGTGCTGGACGGGTCGGGGGACGCGTACACGTACACGTTCACCTCGCCGGTCGACAGCACCCAGGGGCAGGTCGCCTTCCAGGTCGGAGGCAGCGCCGATCCCTGGCGGTTCTGCCTGGACGACGTGTCGCTGCTGGGCGGGGTGCCGCCGGAGGTGTACCGGCCCGACACCGGACCACGCGTGCGCGTGAACCAGGTCGCGTATCTGCCCGCCGGACCGAAGAACGCCACTCTGGTCACCGATGCCACCGCGAAACTGCCCTGGCGGTTGAAGAACGGCGCCGGGAAGACGGTCGCACACGGCTGGAGCGTGCCGCGCGGCACCGACGCCTCCTCCGGACAGAACGTCCACTCCATCGACTTCGGCGGCTACCGCACACGCGGGACGGGCTTCACGCTGGTCGCCGACGGCGAGACCAGCCGCCCCTTCGACATCGGCACCGCCGCCTACGAGCGGCTGCGCCTGGACGCGGTGAAGTACTACTACACGCAGCGCAGCGGCATCGCGATACGGGACGACCTGCGGCCCGGTTACGGCAGGGCGGCCGGTCATGTGGACGTGGCCCCCAACCGGGGCGACTCCGCGGTGCCCTGTCAGCCCGGGGTGTGCGACTACACCCTCGACGTCACCGGCGGCTGGTACGACGCGGGCGACCACGGCAAGTACGTCGTCAACGGCGGCATCGCGACCTGGGAGCTGCTGAGCACCTACGAACGTTCCCTGCTGGCCCGTACCGGCGACCCGGCCGGCCTGGGAGACGGCACGCTCGCGATCCCCGAGAGCGGCAACAGGGTGCCGGACATCCTCGACGAGGCCCGCTGGGAGCTCGACTTCCTGTTGAGGATGCAGGTGCCGGACGGGCAGCCGCTCGCCGGCATGGCCCACCACAAGATCCACGACGAGCGGTGGACCGGCCTGCCGCTGCTGCCGGGCGACGACCCGCAGAAGCGCGAACTGCACCCGCCGACCACCACCGCGACCCTCAACCTGGCCGCCACGGCCGCCCAGGCGGCCCGTCTGTACCGGCCCTACGACAAGGCCTTCGCGGCAAAGGCGCTGGCGGCCGCGCGCAAGGCCTTCGCGGCGGCTCTCGCGCATCCGCAGGTGTACGCCGACCCGAACGACGGCACCGGTGGCGGCGCCTACAACGACGAGGACGCGACCGACGAGTTCTACTGGGCGGCCGCCGAGCTGTATCTGAGCACGGGGGAGAAGCAGTTCGCCGACCGGGTGCTGAACTCCCCGGCACACACCGCCGACATCTTCGTCCCCAACGGCTTCGACTGGTCCCGCACGGCCGCCGCGGGCCGCCTCGACCTCGCCACCGTCCCCAACCGGCTGCCCGGCCGCGACAAGGTCCGCGGGTCGGTCGTGCGGGGCGCCGACACCTACCTCGCCACGCTGGCCGCGCAGCCGTACGGCATGCCCTACGCCCCCGACGGCAACCGCTACGACTGGGGCTCCAGCCACCAGGTCCTCAACAACGCCGTGGTCATCGCCACCGCCTACGACCTCACCGGCGCCTCGAAGTACCGGGCCGGGGCCGTCCAGAGCATGGACTACGTCCTCGGGCGCAACGCGCTCAACGTCTCGTACGTCACCGGCTACGGCGAGGTGAACTCCCATCACCAGCACAGCCGCTGGTACGCGCACGAGCTGGACCCGAACCTGCCGGACCCGCCGCCGGGGACCCTCGCGGGCGGGGCGAACTCGGGCATCCAGGACCCCTATGCGCAGGGCAAGCTCCAGGGCTGCGTGGGCCAGTTCTGCTACATCGACGACATCCAGTCCTGGTCGACGAACGAGACCGCGATCAACTGGAACGCGGCGCTGGCCCGGCTGGCCGACTTCGTGGCGGACCAGGGACAGCGCACCAGCGGGGGCGGGCCAGGGGCGCGGTAACGGATACGGCAGGTCGGGGTCGGCTGCTCTCCGATCAGGAGCGGGCAGGCCCTGACACCCTGCGGTACCGCGTGGTCATCCGTTTGACCTGGGGATATTTACGAGTAAGTACCCGCGCGGTACCGTGCAGGGCATGCCAGCCCTCAATGTGGAATTCAGCGATCGCGAGCTGGAGGACCTGCGGCAGATCGCCAAGGAACGCGGTACGTCGATGAAGGCACTCGTGCGGGAGGCGGCCGCGGCCGACATCGCACGGCACCGGGCGCTCCAGGAGGGCGCGGAGGCCTTCCGCAGGTTCTTCGCGTCCCACGCGGACGAGTTCGCCGCGGCCTTCCCCGACGACGAACTCTCCGTGCAGGGCGAGGGGCGGGTCGCCTGACCGATGACATCCGTCATCCATATCGACGTGCCCTGGCTGCTCCAGCGCCACGAAGAGGTTCTCCCCGAGCAGCCCACCGTCAACGACTTCTCGGCGCTGGTCGCCGCCGTGGCCCGGCACCGGGTCGATCCGCCCAAGCTCGGCGTGGACTCCGACCCGGCCTGGCGGGCCGCCGCACTGCTGCACACCCTCACCCTGCTCAAGCCCCTGCCCGCGGCCAACGCCCGCTTCGCCTGCGCGACGGCGGTGGCGTACATGTTCACCAGCGGGGTGGGCATCGACCCGCCGTACGGCGCGCTCGTCGACCTCGCCAGGGATCTGCTCGACGGCAAGACGGACGTCTATGGCGCGGCGGACCGGCTGCGGTCGTGGCAGATATAGGCGGGTGCAAAGGGTTCAGGGCCGCCGGCCGAGGGCGGGAGGAACAAGGCCGGCGGCCGTTTCGCGCAGGAGAGCCGCCGTCCTGCGCGGGGCCTCCGAGGAAGTGGCCGGTTCCAGCCAACTGCGTCGGCCGGTGTGCCGGGAGCGTGTACGGCGCACCGCCGTGTGCGCGTGTTTCACACGGGGCGCGAGGGCGGTATTCGGCCGGACGGCCGTAGGCCCTCGAAAGGCGCTGTCGAAATGCGCGAGGCCCGATGTGAGCCCGTTTCGCCTATCGACTTTTCATCAACAAAGCACGGCTGCAGCCCTCGCCTTGTTGTGCGTGACTCAGTTGTGCAAAGGTGAGCCACCCGTGCGGGGGGTCATGGCCGGGTCCCCGGCGTTCGTCGGCGGAGGCGAATTCGCGCTCCCTGCCGCACCGAACAGGTACGTACCAAAGGAACTCGCTCAGTGCCCACCCCCCAGCCTCCTCGTCCGCCCTACCCTCCGCCCGGCGGAGGTCCCGGAGAATCCGACGAGTCGCTCGCCGCGGGGATACGTGGCGGCGCGGACAGTGAGGTCGCCCAGTCCACCGCCCTGCTGATCGCACGGCACTGGCGACCGGTGCACGAGTACGCGGTGATCTGCCTCGCCTCCGCCGGGAGCGTCGCGTCCATGGTCACCGCGGCCGCCTTCCACCAGGTCCTCGACCGGCTCAAACTGGGCGAACCGGGGACCGCGCTGCGGCCCCGGCTGCTGGTGACGGTGCGGGACACGGCCCGGCTGTGGTCCGCCGACGAGGGACTGTCCGGCGTCCTGCCGGTGCTGCGCAAGCCGGCCGGCGCCCGTGGGATGCGGGCCGCGAAATCCCTGATACCTGACAACCGGGTGCTGGCGGAACGCTCGTTCCAGGGCCTGCCCCCGGTCGCCCGCTGCGTCCTGTGGCACGTGGAGGTCGAGGCCGAGGACGTCACCGTCGCCGCCGGTCTGCTCGGTATGGACACCGAGACCGTGTCCAGCGCCCTGGAGCAGGCCCGGGACAAGCTCCGCGAGGGTGTCGTGCGCGCCCACCGGGACCTCGCGCCGAGCAAGGACTGCCGCTTCTACAACCGGCTCCTCGACGTCCCCATCCGCCGCGGCGGCGACCTCCTGCCCGACGTGCGGCGGCACCTGGACGAGTGCCGTTACTGCCGTGCCGCCGCCGAACAGCTCGGCCACTTCGAGAACGGCCTCGGTGTGTTGCTCGCCGAGGCGGTGCTCGGCTGGGGCGCCCGCCGCTACCACGACACCCGCCCGGGCCGCGCCAAGCAGCAGACGGTGCGGCTCAAGGGCTCCGCTCGGCACCGGGGCGGCGGCGGGTCGCGCGGCCGGGGCGGCAACCTGCTCTCCCGCATCCCCTCGCCGCGCCGGCGGGCGTCGGGCGAGCCCCGCTCGCCGCGCGCGCTGTTCACCGGCGTAGGCCTGGCCTCGGCGGGGCTGCTGACCACGCTGCTCGCCGCCGGCATGTGGTCGGACGACGGCGGTGCCGATCCGGCCGCCTCCACCAGCGGCAGCGTCCCCGGCATCGACTCGCAGGCCGCCAGCGCCTCGCCCACGGCTCCCGACACCGCCCAACTGCCCACCGCGCCCCGGCAGACGAGGCTGCGCAACGCCGCCGCCGACCTCTGCCTGGACATCCGGGGCGAGGCGAAGGCGGGCGCCGCCGTCGAACTGCAGGACTGCTCCTCCGACGTGACCCAGCAGTGGTCGTACGACGACGACGGGCAGGTGCGCAGCGTGGCCCAGTCCGGCCTGTGCGTGGACTCCCACGCGGACGCCGGGGTGGTCATCCTCGGCGCGTGCGCGGACACCACCGAAGCCCGCGCGGACGACGTGCGCTACGACCTCACCGTGCAGGGCGAGTTGCTGCCCCGCTGGGACGACGCGCTCGCCCTCGCGCCGGCTGGCGAGCAACCCGGCGCCGACCTGGTCGTCAGGGTCCGTGACCACTCCACCGGCCAGCGCTGGCTCACCGACGTCACCTCCGCCACCCCCGGTTCCCTCGCGGTCACCGGCACGGACGCGCCTCCGTCGGCCCAGCCGGTCAACCTGGCGGACGGCACCGCCTGACGGACGAGCGACCCGGCCCAGGGCCGGCGCCGACGGACGGCCGCTGCGCGGCTGCGTGGCGCCGGAGGGCCCGGCCCCCACTCGGCACGCACGCGTGGCTGCGATGGGCGGTCGCGTGCGGCGGCGAGGGATCCGGCCCGCGCTCGCACGCACGCGTGCTGCGATGGGCGGTCGCGTGCGGCGGCGAAGGACCCGACCCGGGTCGGACGACCCGGTCCCGGTCGGGACGCGGGAGGTGGGGACCGGTAGCCACGTACGGCGCCGGAGGTCCCGGGTCTCGGTCGGTACGCGCGTGTGTGGCCGTGGTCGGTGGCCGCGTGCGGCGCCGGAGGTCCCGGGTCTCGGTCGGTACGCGCGTGTGTGGCCGTGGTCGGTGGCCGCGTACGGCGTCGGAGGCCCGACCCCCGGGTGGCACACGCGTGTGTGGCTGTGGTCGGTGGCCGCGTGTATCGCCGGTCAGGACGCCCGTGCGGGGGTGCCGCACGGCCGCCGTCAGCCGGCGTTCTCGGTGAGGTCCGACAGGCCCACGGTCGCGGGGCTCGCGTGGCCCGAGAGTGCCAGGGTGAGGTCGAACTCGGCGAGCAGACAGCGGATCACGTGCTCGACTCCCGGCTGCCCGTCCAGCGCGAGGCCGTAGACGTAGGGGCGGCCCAGCAGCACCGCCCGTGCGCCGAGGGCGAGCGCCTTGAAGACGTCGTCGCCGGTGCGCACCCCGCTGTCGAACAGCACCGTCAGGCGGTCACCGACCGCACGCGCCACCCCGGGCAGCGCGTCGGCTGCCGCGACCGACCCGGCGACCTGACGGCCCCCGTGGTTGGAGACCACCACGCCGTCCATCCCGGCGTCGGCGGCCAGCCGGGCGTCGTCGGGGTGCAGAACACCCTTGAGGACGATGGGCCCGTCCCAGTTCTCCCGCAGGAACGCCAGGTCCGGCCAGGTCTTGCCGGGGTCCGCGAAAAGGCTGACGAAGTGCAGGACGGCCGCGTTCGGGTCCTCGTGCACCGGCTTGGCCAGGCCCGCCAGGAACGCCGGGTCGGTGAAGTGGTTGGCGGTGCCCACGCCGTGCAGGAAGGGCAGATACGCCTGGTCGAGGTCGCGGGGCCGCCATGCGAGCAGCGGGGTGTCCAGGGTGACGACGAGCACCGTGAACCCGCTCGTCCGCGCCCGCCGCAGGAAGCTGCGGGTCACCTCACGGTCCTTGGACCAGTACAGCTGGAACCAGCGCTCGGCGTCCCCCATCGCCTCGGCCACCTGCTCGATCGGCGTGCTGGAAGCCGACGACAGGATGTACGGCACCCCCTGGGCCGCCGCCGCCCGGGCCGCCGCGGACTCGGCCTCCGGATGCATGATCGACAGCACGCCGACGGGTGCGAGGGCGAGCGGCGCGGGCAGGGCGCGACCCAGCACCTCCACCGACAGGTCCCGCTCGTGCACGTCGCGCAGCATGCGCGGCACGATCCGGCGGCGCTCCAGAGCCGCCCGGTTCGCCCGCGCCGTGCTGCCGTCCCCCGCGCTGCCCGCCACATAGCCGACCGGCCCCGGCCCGAGGCGCTGCTCGGTGAGTTCCTCGAGCCGGGTCAGATCGGTGGGCAGGCGGGGGACCGCGCCGGTCATCCCGTTGAGATAGATCTCGTACTGGAAGTCCGCCCAGTGCTTCGCCATCCGTACGTCCCGCCTTTCGCCGTCCCTTGGTCGAGCGTGCGTCGCCGTCGCAGGGCGACCATACCGGCGGGTAGGTGGGGACGGTCCGGTGGATCGTGTTCAGCGGATCGGTCTTCACCGGATCGGTGTTCAGCCGTCGACGGCCGACGGCCGACGGCCGACGGCCGACGGGGACGGTACGGCGGCGGCTTCGCCGGCCTGCGCGCCGGACCGGTGATCGGCGGCACCGGCACCTCCACGGTCCGGGCCGGCCGGGCTCCCTCGACCCCGTATACCAGGCCCCTGCAACGGGCGGTCGGCGGTGGATCGCGGGGTGGCGCGGCACAGGGAACGGCTGTCCCGTCACCGGATGGGTGATCTGGGCGGATGCCGTCCTGAAGGGGATGCGCCGAACGTACGGCGTGGCACAGGACCCCGGCTGGAGGACGAATCATCCTTCTTTCACGTCGGGAATGGACGAATCCGCCGCCTCCTCCGGGTCGGGGTCCGTGTCCGGCCCCTGGGCCCGCACCCGCTGAACGTGTTCGAGGGAGTCCCGCAGCTCGCCGAGCCAGTCGTCGGTGTGGCGCTGCACCAGTCGGACGCACCAGGCGAGCGCGTCGCTGCGGCTGCGGGCCACCCCCGCGGCGATCAGGGTGTCGAGGACCTGGCGCTCGGGCTGCCGCAGCCGGGTCATGACGGGCGCGGCCACGTGGGTGAACAGCGCACGCTCTCCGTCGCACAGCACACCCCAGGACACCTTCCGCCGGAAGTGGTGCTCGGCGTCGCGGGCCACGGCCATCCGGGTCTCCCGGGTGCGCTCCCTGAACTCCTGGATCCGGGCGGTGACGGCGGCCTCCCGCTCGGCGGCCGGGGCGCCCTCGGCCAGCCGGGGAGGAGCGACGCGGCCGACCACGGTGATCTCCTCGCGGTCGACGGTCACCTCGGCGAGTTCCTCGAAGAGGTCGTCGGGCAGTCGACACGCGAACCAGCCCCTCAGCTTCTCTGTCTGCTCGGTCGTAATCATGTAATGACGATTACTCCGCAGGTACATGAACGCAAGGGGTCGCGAAGAAGTCCGCCGAGAGCGGAACGGGACCGGACCGGACCGGGAGCGGAATGTTTCAGGCCGATTAACGAAGCTATGAAAACCGGTCATCGAGCCAACCGAAGGGATCATGAAGCGCTTGCTTACGGCGTTGCGGCGCTCGAATTCTGTTACTTCTCGCCACTGATTCAATACGCAAGGTTACTGAAACCCATGGGGTCGATGTGAGATTCGGCTGCGGACTAGGCAGACTCGCGCTCGTCGCGTTCGGCACCGACCGAGCCGGACCGGCACCCCCGAATCGAGCGGAAGGATGCACACAATGCGGAACACCGCGCGCTGGGCAGCGACCCTCGGCCTCACGGCCGCCACCGTCTGCGGATCCCTCACCGGGTCCGCGCTCGCCGCCCCGGCCGCAGCGCCCACCTCCCTGTACGCCCCGTCGGCGCTCGTGCTGACCGTGGGCCACGGAGACAGCGCCGCCACCGTCGACGCGGCCCGGGCCGTGACCCTGAACTGCGCCCCGACGCCCTCCGGCACCCACCCGGCCGCCGCCCTCGCCTGCGCCGAACTGCGGGCGGCCGGCGGGAACCTCGACGTCCTGGCCGGGCCGGGTGACGCCATGTGTACCAAGCAGTACGACCCGGTGGTCGTCACCGTCGACGGCGTGTGGCAGGGCAAGCGCGTCTCCTTCGAGCGCGCCTTCGCCAACGAGTGCGTGAAGAACGCTGCCAGGAGCAGCCTCTTCGCGTTCTGAGACCGGGATCGCGGAGTCCTCGTGGACGCCGAGAGAGGCTCGTGAAGTGGGGAGTGCGAGCCCCTGGCACGGGAGCACCGTGATCCCGTAACCCGGAGGCCGTCGGGCGGTGTGGGGCTGCCCGCCGGCCTCCGGTATCACGCGTTGAGCAGGACGCGGCGAAGGACGCGGCGCGTCGCAGGCCGCGGCGGAATGTGTGGCGGAGGGTTTCCGGCAGGGAACCTCGGGGACTGCTAGGAGCGCTCCCGGTGGCTGGTGTCGCACCAGGGATAGCGGCGGCTGCGCCGGCACGTGCACAGGGCGACCCGGAAGCGGTCGGAGGCGACCGTGGTGCCGTCCTCCAGTTCCACCTCGACCGGCCCCTCGACGAGCAGGGGACCGCGTCGCTGGACGCTGATCCGGCAGGGTCTGTCAGCAGGGGAGTTCGGCACGGACGACCACCAGCTCCTCGTTCTCGTCGGCGGCGGACAGCAGACCCCGCTCCCGCAGCCAGCCCTTCCGCTCGCGCAGGACCGGGCCGAAGGGAATGCGATGACGTCGCGTGACGGACGCCTTCAGACCGGACGCGCGCAGGACCGTGAGGGTGCTCGCGGGGTCATTGAGCGCGGAGTGCACCATCAGCAGCACTCCGCCGGGGCGCAGCAGCCGGGGCGCCTCGAGACAGATCCGGTCGACCAGCAGCCGTCCGTCGCCGCCCCCGTCCCAGGCCCGGGCCGGTCCGCGTCCCGTCCCGGCGGCCGGCGCGGGCACATAGGGAGGGTTGGTCAGGATCAGGTCGAAGGACCGGCCGTGCACCGGGGCGAAGAGGTTGCCGCGGTGGACGCGCACGGGCAGCCGCTCGCGCCAGGCGTTGAGGCGGGCGGAGTACACCGCCCGCCACGACACGTCGATCGCGGTGACCCGCGTGCCGCGCCGCGCCGCGGCCAGCGCCAGCGCGCCGGTGCCGGTCCCCACGTCGAGGACGTCGGCGCCCGGCAGCAACGGTTCTTCGGACAGCGCCCCGGCGAGCAGGGCGGTGTCCTCCTGTGGGGCGTAGACGCCCGGGAGTACCAGGGGATTCACGATCACCGGGTACCCCGGCCTTCACGAAATATCGGCTTTTTCCCGGTCGGTGATCGGCGTGCGCAGGGAGGACTCGCCCGTGCGCCAGGCCGCGAGCAGGCGGGCGCCGAGACGGTCCTCCAGATACCCGGTGGCGTCGAGACCGAAGGTGATGTCGGGGGCCAGGTGCGGTTCCTCGACGAGCAGACCGCCGATGACGTCGTGACGGACGACCTGCTCGTGCACCGCGTCGGCCTCGACGTGCTCGTCGTAGAAGTGCACGGCGGCGGGTCCGGCGTCCACGCGGCGCATCGCCTGCGCGAGCCGCCGGGAACCGGGCGAGGAGGTGATCTCGACCGCAGCGAAGTGGCCCACGAGGGCGCCCCTGAGGGACCGGTGCAGGCCGAAGAGGGACATCATGTTGACCGTGGCCAGCGTCTCGGCGCACGCGGCGTCCAGATAGCGGCCGTAGGTGGTGTCCAGCCCCAGGTCCGTCATCAGGTCCGCGAACAGTTGCGCGTGGACGCGCTCGGGGCGGCCGCCGCCCCACTCGTCGAACTCCACCGCCGCCATCGCCGCCTTGGCCCGGCCCCACAGCCTCGGCAGCACCCACGCGTGCGGGTCCGCCTCCTTGAGGTGGTACAGGGACCGTTGGGCCGCGTACTCGCGCACCTGCCACAACTCGCCCTCCGCCGCGAGGAAATGGCTGACACCCGTACCCTCCACGGGCTCGACGAGCAGCTCCGCGAGCGCGTCCTCGACAGAGTCGTGGACCGGTGTGTCCTCGCGCAGGGCGGTCAGAAAACGGTGCTCCAGCGCGGCCCGGACCCGCAGCAGGGCGGGATCCCACTCACGGTCGGGCGGCACGCCCGCGAAACCGCGGTAGTGCAGCTCGTAGCAGAGATACAGGGCCAGCTGGAGGTCGTCGCCGTACGGGGACGCCGACGCGACCGTCTCGGCCGGCGGGAGCGGACCCGCGCCCGTGAGGTACCCGTGGACGGCCGCGGAGACCGGTCCCCGGGTGACCGGCAGCCGTGGCCCTTGGGAGTCATGTGCCATGCGTGGCGGGTACCCCTCGGAGGCCGGGTCACCCACGCGCGTAGAGACCGAGGCCGACCGCACACCGCGACGATCGCCCTCCGGTCCACGAAACCCCGGGGGCGGCCGGGCCCGGTCGCCCTGGGACTCCTCCCGGGCGCGTCGGGGTCAGGGGCAGGGTCAGGGTCCGTGTTGCGCGAGGCGCAGCGGCACCGGCTCCGGGATCGCGGCCTCCTCGTCGTCGGCGAGCCGGGCGACCTCCGCCCACCAGGCCGGGCCGTCCTCCATGTGCCGCAGCATGACGCCCTCGCGGATCGCCCACGGGCAGACCGTGACCGAGGTCAGTCCGGTCAGTTTCATCGCCGTGTGTCCGATCACGGCACCGGCGAGGCTCTGCGCGGCGCGCGGCGCGGAAATGCCGGGCAGCCGGGCGCGTTCGGCGGCGGGCAGGGCGGCCAGGGTGGTGATGGCCTCGCCCAGGTCGCTGCGGTGCAGGGTGCGGTCCATGAAGGGGCCGTGCCGTCCGGGGGCGGCCCCGCACAGCCTGCCGAGCTGCTGGAAGGTGCGGGAGGTGGCGACCGCCGTGCGCGGACCCTCCCAGCGGACCCGGGCGGCCACGTCCCTGAGCTGGTGGCGGATCCTGCGCCGTGCCGCGCGGAGGGCCTCCGCGGGCGGCGGGTCCTGCTCGGCGAAGAAGTCGTGGGTGAGGCGGCCCGCCCCGAGGGGCAGTGAGGCCACGAAGTCCGGCAGCCGGCCCCGGCCGAAGGCCACTTCGAAGGAACCGCCCCCGATGTCCAGCAGGGCGAGCGGTCCACAGCGCCAGCCCATCCAGCGGCGGGCCCCGAGGAACGTCAGCTCGGCCTCCACCTCGCCCGGCAGGGTGCACAGCGCGACGCCGGTCCGTGCGCGGACCGTACGCAGCACCTCGTGCCGGTTGGGGGCCGAGCGGACCACGGCGGTCGCGAAGGCCAGCGGGCCCGCCGCCCCCCACCGGTCCGCGGTCCGGGCCGCCGCGGCGACCGCGGCCACGAGGCGTTCCACGGCCTCGTCCGGGATGGAGGCCCCCGGCGCCACCTGCTCGGACAGCCGTAGCCGCCACTTGGCCGTGTGCACGGGCAGCGGGACCCCGCCCGCCGCGTCCGCCACCACCAGCCGCACGGTGTTCGACCCCACGTCCAGCACGCTGATTCTCATGGACCGCGAGTACCCAGGCCTAAACCTCTGCCTGCCGAGCCCTTCGGCGTCACGGCACGGAGGGGCCGCCGTCCCCGGTGGACGGCGGTCCCTCTCCCCGGTGCGGCTCCCGCCGAAGGCCCGTCACATATGGACCACCGGCGCCGCGTTCGCGTCCTGCTCCGGCACCCCTCGGCGGAAGAGCGCGAACGCGATGGCCGCGCCCGCCGCGAAGAAGCCGGCCGACCACCAGAAGGCGGTGGTGTAGCTCTCGATGGTCGCCTGCGCCCGGACCAGCTTGTCCGCCGGGTTCTTCCCCGCGAGGTAGTCGGCGGCGGCGCTCGCGGCCAGCGTGTTCAGCAGGGCGGTGCCGATCGACCCGCCGACCTGCTGCATGGCGTTGACCGTGGCGGAGGCCACGCCCGCGTCCTCGGCGGCGACCCCGCCGGTGGCCAGCTGCATGGCGGGCGGCATGACCAGACCGAGGCCGAGACCGGTGATGACCAGCTGCGGCAGCACCGCGCTCAGGTAGTGCGAGCCGACGCCGATCCCGGTCAGCCAGGCCATGCCCACCGCGGCGATCGCGAAGCCCAGCGGGATGACCGTCTTCGGACCCAGGCACGGCACCAGGACCGTCGTGCCGATCTGCGCCGCCACCATGAGCGCCGCGACCATCGGCAGGAAGGCGACACCTGTCTTCGTCGGACTGAAGCCCAGGTTCAGCTGGAGGTAGTACGTGAGGAAGAGGAACACGCCGAACATGCCGGCGCCGGAGATCAGCACGGCGAAGAAGGAGGCCGCGCGGTTGCGGTCGAGGAGGATGCGCAGCGGCAGCAGCGGGTGCGCGGCCCGCGTCTGCCACCAGGCGAAGGCCGTGAGCAGCACCCCGCCCGCGATCAGGAAGCCCCAGGTGCGCGGCGAGTCCCAGTCGTGGGTCTCGGCGTTGGAGAAGCCGTACACCAGGGAGAACAGACCGGCGGCGACCAGGACCGTACCGGGCACGTCCAGCTTGGAGTTCTGGGCGTCGCGGTGGTTGGACAGCAGCACCCAGCCGCCCGCGAAGGCGACGACGGCGATGACCACGTTGACGTAGAGCGTCCAGCGCCAGTCGAGCGCGTCGGTCAGCACGCCGCCGAGCAGCAGGCCCACCGCGCCGCCCGCACCGGCGATGGCGCCGTAGACGCTGAACGCCTTGGCGCGTTCCTTGGCGTCGGTGAACGTGGTGTTCAGCAGCGAGAGCGCGGCGGGCGCGAGGAGCGCGCCGAAGGCGCCCTGAAGTGCGCGGGCGGTGACCAGCATCTCGAAGTTGGTCGCGGCGCCGCCGAGGGCGGAGACGGCGGCGAAGCCGACGACACCGATCAGGAAGGCCGTCTTGCGGCCGAAGAGGTCGGCTGTCCGGCCGCCGAGCAGCAGCAGGGAGGCGAAGGCCAGGGCGTAGGCGGTGACGATCCACTGCCGGTTGCCGTCGGAGAAGCCGAGGTCGGCCTGGGCCGAGGGCAGGGCGATGTTCACGATGGTGGCGTCGAGCACCACCATCAGCTGGGCCAGGGCGACGACCGCGAGGATCCACCACTTCTTGGTGGACGCTGCGGACGGCCCCTGTTCGGCGCCCGCGAGGGTGCCGTCCGTCAAGGTCTTCGGGGACATGGGGAACCACTCCAGGACGTGAGGGCAAAGAGCACGTAAACGAAACGGTTTCGTACACATCGAGGCTAGAGCAGTTTCAGCGAAACGGCAAAGTTTCGTTAGTTGGGGGAGGGAGACCGGACCTCAGGCCAACTGGCGCCGCACCAGCTCGTGCAGCCGTCCACCCGTGTCCGCGAGGAGCTGGGCGGGCGGGCCCTGCTGGGCGACCTTGCCGTTCTCCATCACGACGACCCGGTCGGCGTCCAGCACCGTCGAGAGGCGGTGGGCGATGACGATCCGGGTGGCGTTGAGCTTGCGGGTGCTCTCGATGACCGTGCGCTGGGTCTCGTTGTCGAGGGCGCTGGTCGCCTCGTCGAAGAACAGGATGCGCGGCCGGCGGATCAGCGCCTGCGCGATCATCAGACGCTGACGCTGGCCACCCGAGACCGACCCGCTGTCCGAGACGATCGTGTGGAGCCCCATCGGCATGCGCTTGATGTCCTCGGCGAGACCCGCCATCTCGGCCGCCGCCATCGCCTCCTCGGGCGTGTAGGCCTCGGTGCCGCAGATGACGTCCAGCAGGGACCCGGTGAACGGCTGGGCGTGCTGGAGCACCACCCCGCACTGCCGCCGTACGGCCGACTGGTCGAGCGCGGCCAGATCCTGGCCGTCGTACAGCACGCTGCCCGAGACCGGCCTGTCGAAGCCGATGAGCAGCCTGAGAAGCGTCGACTTCCCGCAGCCGCTCGGGCCGACGACCGCCACGAACTCGCCCGGCCGCACCTCGAAGGAGACGTCGTCGAGGACGAGGGGACCGTCGTCGGAGTAGCGGAACGACAGGCGGCGGGCCTCGAGCGCGCCGGTCAGCGGGCCGGGGCGGGTGTTCGCCGTGCGGACCTCGGGCACCGCCTCCAGCACCGGCCGGATCTCCTCGAACAGCGGCAGCGCCGCCACCGCCGAGACGAAGGCGCCGGTCAGCGAGGTCACCGCGGTGAGCAGCATCGTCATGGACGTGTTGAAGGTGAGGAAGTCCGCCGCCGACAGGGCGCCCCGCGCCGGACCGGCCAGCAGCATGAACATCAGCAGCGAACACAGCGGCAGATACACCGAGCCCAGCACCGTGTTGAGGTTCTTGATCCGGCCGAGGCGCTGCTGGAGCTCACGGCTGCGCGCGAACTGCGCCGCCCAGGCCGCGTACGCGTAGTTCTCGGCGGCCGCCACCCGCAGCTTCGGCAGGCCCCGCAGGGTCTGGAACGCCTGGTTGTTGAGCTTGTTGGAGAGCACCACGAGCCGCCGCTGCCAACGCACCTGCCACAGCCCGAGCGCCAGGAACACGGACGCGATGACGACCAGCATGCCGATCGCGGCCAGCGCCATCGGCACGCTGTACCAGAGCAGCAGCCCCAGGTTCATCGCGCCGACGGTGACGGACTGCGCGACCGACGGACCGAGTCCAGCCAGCAGCCGGCGGATCGCGCTGATGCCCATCGCGGCGCTCGCCAGCTCACCCGTGGAACGCTCGGCGAAGAACTTCGTCGGCAGCCTGAGCAGCCGGTCCCACACCGCCGGCTGGAGCGTCGCCTCGATCCGGCCCTCCATGCGCAGCATGGTCAGGTTCTGGAGCAGCATGAACGCCGCGGCCACCACGCCGCTGACCATCACCGCCAGACACACCTGCACGATCGGCCCCTGCTGGGCCTTCGGCACGTACTCGCCGAGCACCTTGCCGGTGGCGATCGGCACCAGCGCCCCGATCACCACCGTCACCAGCCCGCTGAGCAGCAGGCTCGTCAGGTCCCCCGCCGTACCCCGCATGCTGAACCGCAGCAGCCCGAGGGGGCCGAGGCTCCGTTCCGGCAGCGGGCGGTAGAACATGACCGCACGCGGCTCGAACTCCTCCGCGTTGGCCTTCTCGACCGGGGTCTCCCGCCCGGTCCCGGGATGCACGGCGACATACCCGCCGCGCCGCCAGAGCAGCGCGACCGGCGCCCCGGACAGGGCCCGGTGCCCCACCAGCGGCCCCACGTCGTCCCGCCACCAGCGGCCGTCCAGGCGTACCGCCCGGGCGCGCACCCGGGAGGCGAGGGCGACCCGCTCGACCGGGTCGAGCCGGTCGCTGTCGGCGCCCATCCGCGCGGGCTCGGCGAGGGTGATCCCGGCGGCCCGGGCGACGAGTCCGCAGGCCGCGTAGGTGGCGTCGGCGTCGGCGGCCGTGGCGCGCCGGTCCGCACTCCTGCCGCCGTTGCGGTCGCTCCTGCCGCTCTTCCCGATCGACGCGAGCAGGGTCCGGTCGGCCTGGTCGCGGACCGCCTCACCGGCCTTGATCCCGGCGGCCGCACGGGTCTCGTGGGTGTGCTCCAGCTGCTCGATCCAGCGGTCCAGCGTGGTCAGCAGCCGGTACTGCTGGTCGACCATGCTCTGCCACACCGCGGGGTCCATCAGCAGGTCGGCGGCCGCCTCGGCGCCGTACAGCGAGCCGTACTGCACGCTGCCCGGTGGGACCTGCATCCAGAACACGTCGTCGTCCTGGACCTCCGCCGCCCGCTCGGTGGCCATCGGGGCCTGGAAGAGGATCGACAGACCACGGCCGACACCGAGCGCGAGCGCGTACTCCAGCGGGCTCGAAGTCGGCGGCACGTACTGGGGGTTGCCGTACTCGTCGTAGGACCAGGTCTGGGTGTTCGCGGGCTGGTACAGCTCACGCAGACCGACGCGGTGCACCACGCAGTCGCGCAACGGACGTGCGACGAGGGTGTGATGAGGGCCGGTGACCGGACCCAGCAGCAGGGCGCCCGCCTCGAGCCGGCCCAGGTGGTGCCAGTGGCCCTGCTGTTCGGCGTCCACCGCGAACAGGTCCAGCGCGCCCGACGCGACCAGCCACAGCACCTGCGGACCCTCCAGGTCCAGGCGGCCGAGGCCGGCGCAGTCGATCCGTGCGCCCAGCTGCTCCAGCGCGGCGAGTACGACATCGCCCTCGGGTACGGCAGTCATCTCAACGCTCCCTGACCAGTGCCGCGTACGAGCCGCCGCGTGCCACCAGTTCCTCGTGCCGCCCGCGCTCGACGACCGTGCCGTGCTGGAGTACGACGATCTCGTCGCTGTCGCGGACCGTGCTGAGCCGGTGCGCGATCACCACGCACGCACAGCCGCGCCGGCGCAGGTTGTCCATCACCACCTGCTCGGTCTCCGCGTCCAGCGCGCTGGTCACCTCGTCCAGCACGAGGATGCTCGGCCGGCGCACCAACGCCCGCGCGATCTCCAGGCGTTGGCGCTGACCGCCGGAGAAGTTGCGGCCGTCCTGCTCGACCCTGCTGTGGATGCCGCCGGGCCGCCGCAGGACCGTGTCGTGGAGCGCCGCGTCGCGCAGCGCGTCGACGACGGCTTCGTCCGGGATCGACGGGTCCCACAGCGCCACGTTGTCCCGCACCGAGCCCTCGAAGAGGAACACCTCCTGGTCGACGAAGGACACGGAGGAGGCGAGCGCCCCGCGCGGAATGTCCTCCAGCCGCTGCCCGTCGATGCGGATCACCCCCTCCCAGGGCGCGTACAGGCCCGAGATCAGCCGGGACACCGTCGACTTGCCGCTGCCCGAGCCGCCGACCAGCGCCACCTGCTGCCCCGGTCCGACGGTCAGGTCGAAGCCGCTCAGCAGCGGCTTGTCCAGCGGGCTGTAGCCGAAGGTGATGTTCTCCAGCTCGACGTGACCGTGCAGCCGGCGCGTGGACTCGGCGCCGGAGCGGCGGTCGTGGAGCGGGTCGGCGCGGAAGTTCTCGACGTCCTTCAGCCGGGCCACGTCCGCCGCGAAGTCCTGGATCCGGCCCGCGACCCCGTTGAGCCGGGTCAGCGGGGCGGTGAAGCGGGTGACCAGAGCCTGGAAGGCGACCAGCAGACCCACCGAGATATGGCCCTCGATCGCCCGCATACCGCCGATCCACAGGATCAGCGCGCTGTTGAGCGTCGCGAGCGTCGGCGCGACCACGCCCAGCCAGGCGCTCGGCACCCCGAGCCGCTGCTGCTCCTCCAGCGTGGTGGCGTGCTGCCCGGCCCACTTGCGGAAGTACCCTTCCTCGCCGCCGGTCGCCTTCATCGTCTCGATCAACTGAAGCCCGGTGTAAGCCGTGTTGGTGAGCCGGGCGTTGTCCGCGCGCAGTTTCGCCGTCCGGGTGGCCCGCAGCCGGATGACGATCCGCATCGCGACGATGTTCAGCAGGGCCACACCGATCCCGACGAACGTCAGCTGCGGGTCGTAGGTGTAGAGGAGGACGGCGTACAGGACGACGACGATCGCGTCCACGCCCGCCGACGCCAGATCGCGGGCCAGGGTCTCGGCGACCGCGTCGTTCGACTGGAGCCGCTGGACCAGGTCGGCCGGGCTGCGCTGGGAGAAGAAGGTCACCGGCAGCCGCAGCAGATGGCGCAGGAAGCGGGCGCTGGAGAGGGTCGAGGAGATGATCCGGCCGTGGTGCAGGTTGGCCTGCTGCAGCCAGGTCAGGACCACCGTGAGGGCCACACACGTCGCCATCGAGGCGAACAGCACGCCGAGCAGCGAGGTCTGCCGGCCTATCAGGAACATGTCGATATAGGTCCGGCTGAGCGCCGGCACGGCCGAACCCACCAGGACCAGCAGCAGGCTCGCCAGCACGGCCGCCGGCAGGGTGCCCGCGGTGCCCCGCAGCCGGGCCGGCATCGCGCCCAGCACACCCGGTCTGCGGCCGCCCCGTTCGAAGTCCTCGCCGGGCTCCAGCACCAGTACGACGCCGGTGAAGCTGCCGTCGAAGTCCTCCATCGGTACGAACCGCCGGCCCTTGCCCGGGTCGTTGATGAACACGCCCCGGCGGCCGAAGCGACGGCCCAGGCCCTCGTAGACGACGTAGTGGTTGAACTCCCAGAAGAGGATGGCGGGCGACTTCACCCCGGCGAGGGCCGCCAGGTCCATCTGCATGCCCTTGGCCGTCAGGCCGTAACCGCGGGCAGCCTTCAGCAGGTTGCTGGCCCGCGAGCCGTCCCGGGAGACACCGCACGCGATGCGCAGCTCCTCCAGCGGGATGTGCCGGCCGTAGTGCCCGAGGACCATGGCGAGCGAGGCCGCCCCGCACTCCACGGCCTCCATCTGGAGCACGGTGGGCGTACGGACGGTCCTCACCCGGCTCTTGGGGACGGGACGCCGGGGCGGCGCGGCACGCCGTCGGGTGCGCGGCTGCTCGGTGGTGGTCACGGGAGCAGCCAATCGACGGGACGCTGGTCGGCCAGCCGGATCGAGCCCGTGGCCATGGTCATGGAGGTGAGGGTGTACGGCGGCCCGTCGGCGGACGACCACTTGTAGCCGCTCTTCGTCGCGGACGACTTGTCCAGGCGGACCAGGACCGCCACCGGGCGGCCGTCCTTCGTGAACTGCTCGCCCAGCTGGCTGTCGCCGAGGAAGGCGGCGATCGCCTGCGCCGACCGGGGCGCACGGTCCACCGACTTCACATGGCCGCGCAGCACGCCGTACTCCTGCGACGGGACGGTCTGCACGGTCAGGTCGACGGCCGCGTCCTGCGGGATGGCGGCGGCGTTCTCGGCGGGGACGTACACCGTGGCGTACAGCGGATCGCCGGCGTGGGCCACCTTCTCCACGGCGGCGACGTTCGCGCCGGTGGAGATGATCTGCCCGATGGTGGCGGCGAGCGCGGTGATCCGGCCCGCGGCGACCGTCCGCACCACGGAGTCGCCCTCGGCCGTCCGCACCTTCAGCACGGGCGAGCCCGCGGAAAGCCGCTCGCCCTCCTTCGCGAGGACCGCGGTGACCTGGCCCGCGGCGGGGCTCTGCAGGATGTAGCTGCCCTCGCCGTGCGTGAGGACGGCGGGCGCGCTCACCGTCGAGGCGACCGAACCGGTCACCGCCCACACGGACGCGGCCGTCATGACGACCAGCGTCACGGACAGCGCCAGCCAGCCCTGGGGGCGCGCGAAACGCACCGGCAGGTCGAGCTCCTCCGGCGACTGGAGCTTGGCGAGGGCCTGTTGGCGGAACTGCACGGGGCTTACCTCGGGAGGTTCAGGGCACCGAAGAGTCCCGGAGCCGGGTGACGGCTCCGGGACTCGAAGGAGTCACAAAAGGGCGCGATCAGAGACCGGCGACCAGGTTGGCGACCGGGGCCGTGTTCAGGCCGGTGACACCCTCGACGGTGCCGACGGCCGTGTTGACCAGGCCGGAGACCGGGGCGATGCCGTCCACCAGGCCGGTGACGGTGCCGACCGCGTTCAGGGACAGACCGCCGGAGACGTTGTCCAGCTCGGCGTCGGAGATCTCAGCGGTCTGAACCTGGGGGGTGGAGTTCATGGTGGAACTTCCCTTCACATGGATATCTCATCAGGGGGAGCGGCCCCCTCTGGGGACAGATGACGGCCGCGACCACGGGCACCGGAACTCCCGTTTCCGGGAGACCGCGGTAGCCCTGCGGTGCGATGGATCAAAGCAGGTCCGCGGTCGGCGCAGCCAATCAATCACTGGCTTCACCTGCGAATTTGTGTCACGGGAGCGTCAAACGGTGCAGGTGCGCCCACCACTTGTCGGCGACTTCTTCACACCATGGGCGGGATCTGCTCGGATGAGCGTCCGGCGCCGTCGCGGCGAATGCGACACTCCCGCCCCAAAGGCGCGGGGGGCGCCGACGAGTTGTGCAGAACCCCTGCTTCCGGTGACCCGCTTGGGCATTCGATGTGCAGATTCTCTGAAGCGGGGATTCCGCCCGGCGTTCTCCACGCGGTGTCATCGACCGGACACGTACGGTTGCGCGCGCGTCCGCCCGGGCCGGTGTCGCACAGCCGGTGCACATGTCTGCGATCGCGATGCGCTGGCCCGACTTCGTCGGCACCGATCGAATCAAGCCATCCGAACCTGTCGCCGCCCACCGGAACGAAGGAGGCGGCCGCGCCGTCTTCATCCGTTCGGGGTTCCGCACGTGGACGGCGCGGCCATCCCCCGCGGCGTCGTCCGCGCCCGTCGTCCGCGCCCGCCCCGCGATTCCGCCGTCCTCCCGTAACAACGCCTGTGACCAGGGGAGACGCGGGCTCGGGCGATGCTCGCGGACGCCCTCGACGGGCCCGTCAGGGGCGAGTGTCCAGGGCGCGAAGACGGCCGAACGGATCTTGTCGGCTTGGGCGGTCGTCGTCGTCATTTGGGCGATTGTTCCCGGGACCGCGAGCCCCGACCCGGGTCCTGGCCGATTCAGGGGCTGGCAAAGGAAGTTGGCAAACGCGATTGAACGCACCCGGTGAACCCCGCGTACTCATGGCCAACCAGGCGCCGCTGTACGGAGCTGCCGAACCCGGCAGCCGGACCCCGTCCCCCAGGAGGTCGAGTTTTTTGAGTCACAAGCGAGTTACGAAGCGCAAGGCCATCATCGCGGCAGGCGGTGTGGCGGCGCTCGGAGCGGCGGCCATCCTGCTTCCCCAGGCCAACGCCTCCCAGGACGGCGGCTCCAACGACGCCGCCTCGGTGAAGACCCTGAAGGCGGGCGACGCCTCGGACCTCGCGTCCCAGCTCCAGAAGCTGCTCGGTGACGCCTTCGCCGGTTCGTACTACGACGGCGCCGGCAAGCAGCTGGTCGTCAACGTCGTGAACGTCTCCGGCGACGACAACAACGTCGTCGCGCAGGCCGAGAAGGCGGGCGCCAAGGTCCGCGAGGTCGAGAACAGCACGGCCGAACTCAAGGCGGCCGCACAGACGCTGAAGACCAAGGCGACCATTCCGGGCACCTCCTGGGCCGTCGACCCCAAGACGAACAAGATCCTCGTCACCGCCGACTCCACGGTCACCGGCAGCAAGTGGGACACGATCGACTCGACCGTGAAGACCCTCGGCACCGGCTTGGCGACGATCAAGAAGTCGGGCGGCACCCTCAAGCCCCTCGTCTCCGGCGGCGACGCGATATTCGGCGGCGGGGCGCGCTGCTCCCTCGGCTTCAACGTGACGGCGGGCGACGGTTCTCCGGCCTTCCTGACGGCCGGTCACTGCGGTGTCGCGGCCAAGCAGTGGTCCGACAGCCAGGACGGCCAGCCCATCGCCACCGTCGACCAGGCCACCTTCCCCGGTGACGGCGACTTCGCGCTCGTGAAGTACGACGACCCCAACACGCAGGCGCCCAGCGAGGTCAACACCGGTCAGCAGACCGTCGCGATCAGCCAGGCCGCCGAGGCGACGGTCGGCACACAGGTCTTCCGGATGGGCAGCACCACCGGTCTCAACGACGGTCAGGTCCTAGGCCTCGACGCCACCGTGAACTACCCCGAGGGCACCGTCACGGGCCTCATCCAGACGAACGTCTGCGCCGAGCCCGGCGACAGCGGCGGCTCGCTCTTCACCCAGGACGGCCAGGCGATCGGTCTGACCTCGGGCGGCAGCGGCGACTGCACGGCCGGCGGCGAGACGTTCTTCCAGCCGGTGACCACCGCTCTGGCGGCGGTCGGCGCGACGCTCGGCGACGGTGGCGTCGGCGCCGGTGACGCGGTCGGCGGCGACCAGGCCGGTGCCGTGGACGCGAACGGCGACGGTATCGACGACAACACGGGTGAGGCCATCCAGGGCGGCAACGACCAGGCCGGTGCCGTGGACGCGAACGGCGACGGTATCGACGACAACACGGGTGAGGCCATCCAGGGCGGCAACGACCAGGCCGGTGCCGTGGACGCGAACGGCGACGGCATCGACGACAACACGGGTGAGGCCATCCAGGGCGGCGGCGACGCCGCGGCCGACGGCGGTGTCGACGAGAACGCCAACGGTGGCGCGGACGAGACCGGCAACGCACAGGACCAGTCCGGCAACGGCCAGGAGAACGGCTCGGGTGTGAACGAGTCGCACTGACACGGCATCACCTGAACGGTCCGGCCCTCCGGCGGGGGCCGGACCGTTCGTGTGCGCGCCCGGCGACGGCCGTCAGTCGTCCCCCAGCGCCCTCAGCAACAGCAGCGCCACGTCGTCCAGTCGTTCCTCCGCCGCCGCGTAATGTCCCACCAGCTCGTCCGCCAGCTCCTCCAGCGGACGGTCCCCGGCCTCGCCGAGCCGCCGGCCCAGGTCGGCGACCGCGTCCTCGATGTCCACCCCCGGCGTCTCGATGAGCCCGTCCGTGTAGAGGGCGAGGACACAGCCGCCGGTCAGTTCGACCTCCGTCGTCGGATAGGTCGCCGAGCCGTCGATGCCCAGCAGTGGACCGCCCGCGAGGTCGAGCACGCGCACCCGGCCGTCCGCCCGGCGCAGCAGCGGCGGGGGATGCCCGGCCCGGGCCATGACCGCCCGCCCCCGGGCCGGGTCCAGTCGTAGGTACAGACAGCTCGCGAACAGCTCGGAGCCGAGGTCGATCAGCAGCCGGTTGGTGCTGCGCATGACCTCCGCGGGCCCCTGTCCCACCGTGGTGTACGCGCGGACGGCGGTGCGGATCTGCCCCATCAGCCCGGCCGCGGTCACGTTGTGCCCCTGTACGTCCCCGATCACCGCCGCCGCGAGCGGGGGCGAGGGCACCAGGTCGTAGAAGTCCCCGCCGATCTCCATCCCACGGGTGGCGGGCAGATAGCGGGCGGTCGCCTCGATCCCGGCCAGCGACGGCAGCGAGGGCGGCAGCAGCGCCGCCTGCAACCCGTGCGCCAGCTGGTGTTTGACGTCGTAGAGCAGGGCGCGGTCCAGGGCCTGCGCGATCAGTCCGGCCAGGCTGGTCAGCACCGCACGCTCGTGCGTGGAGAAGACGCGCGGTTCGGCGTAGGCCAGCACACAGGCACCCACCGGGCGGCCGGAGGCGATCAACGGCAGGAAGGCCCAGGCGCCGAAGCCGTCGGGGGTGGAGTGCCGGGCGGGGTACAGGCGCTCCAGGTGCTGCCGGGAGTCGAAGAACGCCGGGACGCCATGGGCGACGGCGCGCGCGCCCGGCGTCGGGGAGGTCAGCGGCGTCCGGTCGAACCGTTCCACGACATGCGGGTCGGGATACCCGTGGTGTCCGAGCACGTGCAGCCGGCCGGCCCGGGCGCCCAGCAGCGCCAGGGCCTGACTGCCCACCGCCGGCGCGATCTCGTCCGCCACCAGCCCCACCACGTCCTGCACACTCACCGTCTCGGTGAGCGCCCCGGCCAGGCTGAGCGCCTGCGACATCGAGACCAGCCGGGTCGGCGCGTCCTCCGAGCGGGGGTCGGACGGTCCCATCTCCGACACCGCCCGGGCCCGGCTGATCCGCACGCTGATCCCGGTGGTACTCGGATACAGCCGCAGGGACAGCCACTGCGAGGGCGGGCGCAGCGCCACGAACGAGGTGGCCTCCTGGCTGATCAGCGCGGCCCGGTAGCGCTCCTCGTACAGCGGATCGTTGAGCCACGGCACGGCCGCCCACAGCTGCGAGCCCAGCAGCGCGCCGACCGGAACGCCGAGCAGTTCGGAGGCCGCCGCGTTCGCGAAGCCGACCCGCCCGCTCACGTCCAGCGAGCACATTCCGTACGGCAGCCGCGCCACCATCCGGGCCGCCTCGACGGTTCCCAGTGTGTCGGCGGCGCCGCCCAGCGAGCCCGTGTCCAGCAGATCGGACTCGGCCCGCAATGAACGGTTCCTCGACGCGGCGCGTTCCAGCCGCAGTGCGAGCCGCTCGCAGGCCGCCGTCAGCTCCTGGCGCTCCCGGTCCGACAGCTCCGGCGGGTGCGAGCCCGGCCAGGTCACGAAGACCGCGCCGTACACCCGGGACGCGGTCCGCACCGGGAGCGCGGCCAGCGCGAAGGGATACGGCAGGACGACGGCGATACGCGGATAGCGGCGGGCCATGTCCTCCGCCCCGCCCACCCACACCAGCCGCCGTTCGCGCACCGCCTCGGCGACCGGGATCGGCGCGCTGAGCCCCACCCGCTCCCAGGGCGCAGCGAACGCCCGGGGCAGCCCTGCCATCACCGCCATCTCCAGCACGGACTCGTCGCCGGGAAGCAGGTAGACGGCACCCGAGTGCGCCCCGACGGCGTCCATCATCGACGTCAGCGCCAGGGAGAGCAGCGGCTGGCCGACCGGCGCCCACACGGTCGCGGGCGCCTGACCGGACGACGTCTGCCCGTCCGACACGGCGACCACCTCCTCGCCCGGCGCCGCGCGAGCCCCAGGGTCCAAATCTGCCCCCTGGCGGCCCGGCGCGCACGGCGAGCGGCGCCTGCCGAAGGCCGCTCCTTACCCCGTCGGACCATCTCCATGCGCCCTCGGCAGAAGCGCACGACGGCGTACGAGCGCCCCGCGTGCGCCCCCGCGCAACCTGATGGCTGGATCTTCGCGGGTGAGAAGTGGTCCCGGAGCCCAAGAATGGGCACGCGTTCAGCACCACGGGCAACAGCACGTAACCGGCGTACGGCGAGCTGAAGGGGCGGCAGTGATCCAGGTACTTCTGGTGCACGACGCGTGTCTGGTCAGATCGGTTCTCGCGCAGTGGCTCTCCCGGGAACCCGATCTGCGGGTGGACGACGTCCCGTGGCGCAGCGCGGCCGGCCGCGTCGGGACGGTGCGCCCGGACGTGTGCGCGGCGGATCTCGACTGCTCCGACGAGTACGGTCTCCCGCCCCTGGACGACCTGTGCCCGCGGGGCGCTGGACGGGTGCCTCCGCGGTTGCTCGTGCTTGCCAGTGCGAACAGGCCGGGCCTGCTGAAACGGGCGCTGGAGGCGGGGGCGCTCGGCTACGTCGACAAGGCGGGCACGCCGGAGCAACTGCTGCACGGCATCCGGAAGGTCGCCCAGGGGGAACGTTTCGTCAACAGTTCGCTGGGCTTCGGATTCCTCAAGGCCGCCGAGATGCCGCTGACCCGTCGCGAGCTGAGCGTCTTAACCCTCGCCGCCGAGGGCGCCTCCGTCGCGGAGATCGCGGGGAACCTGCACCTGTCCCACGGCACCGTGCGCAACTACATGGCGGCGATCACCCGCAAGACCGGCGCCCGCAACCGCGTCGACGCCATCCGTATCTCCCAGGGACAGGGCTGGCTGTGAGGTGGACCCGGCCGCCCCGGCCGCCCCTGCTTGCCCGACTTCCCCTGCTGCCCGTGCTTGCTCGACGTCTCCGGCCGCCCCTGCTTCCGCGACTTCCCCGGCCGACTCCCAGCCGCCGACGAGGTCGCGGTACAGCGCGGAGCGTCGCACCACCTCGTCGTGCGTCCCGTGCGTCGTACGCGGCCCGTCCATGACCAGCACCCGGTCCGCGCGCCTGGCCGAGCTGATGCGGTGGGCGACGACGACCAGCGTGCCGCCCGCCCGGACGGCGAAGGCCCGCTCGGCGCGAGCCTCCGCCTCCGGGTCCAGATGACTGGTCGCCTCGTCGAGCAGGGCGAGCGGGGCGGACGACAGGTACGCGCGCGTGAGGGCGATCAGCTGGCGTTCGCCGCCCGACAGCGCCGCCGGATCCACCTGCGCGCCCGGTCCGCCCAGCGCGTCGAGCAGCGGGGCCAGCCCGACCGCCTCGGCCGCGGCGAGCAGCTCCCTCGCGGGCACGGGATCCGGCCGCAGGTGCGTGAGATTCTCGCCGAGGGTGCCGCTGAACACGTATGCCTCCTGCGGGATGAGCACGCGCCGAGCGGCGGCGTCACCGCCCGGCACCGGCCGGCCGCAGATGCGTATCTCGCCGCGCACCGGTGCCAGCAGCCCCGCGACCAGCCCGGTCAGCGTGGACTTGCCGATCCCGCTCGGACCCACGACGGCCAGATGGGCCCCGGCGGGCAGGGCGAGCGTGAGGCCGTCGACGACGGGCGCCGAGGCGGAGCCGTAGGCGAAGGTGAGGGAGTCGAGGGAGAGCGCGGGTGGCAGGGGGCCCCGCCGCACGGTGCTCGGCACGGCCACCGGAGCCGCGGTGCGAGGGGCTTGCTCCGGCGGGCCCCCGCCCGGCGGGGAGTGGCCGGTGGCGCTGGGCAAGGGGTGGCCGGTGGGCGGGCAACGATCGTCAGGCAGGTGGTGGCCGGGTGCTTCGCGGGGTTGGGGCGGGGTGGGGTCGGTGTGGCCGGGTGTTTCTTGGGGCTGGGGCGGGGGAGGGCCGGTGTGGCCGGGTGCTTCGCGGGGTTGGGGCATGGTCGGGTCGGTGTGGCCGGGTGCTTCGCCGGGGCGGGGTGCGGTCGGGTCGGCGTTCGCGGTCTGCCGGGGATCGGGCGGTCGGAGGCGCCGGGTCGCCGTCCGGGCGCCGGCGGCCGGGGGTTCCGCCGCCTCGCCGTGCGGTGCCAGGCGCCGTAGGACGACTGTCAGGCGGGAGCCGCTGGTGCCCAGACCGTGCACGAGACCGGTCAGGGCCGGGAGCAGGGACTGGGTGACATAGGCGAGGGCGCCGACGAGGGCGCCGGGGGTGACGCCGTGGTCCAGGAGCCAGGGGGCGCCTGCCAGCAGCAGGACCAGCGGCAGTTGGCCACCGAGCGCCAGGCACGCGACCCGGGCCACGCCCCACCGGGCCAGGGCGCGGGCGGCGCGCAGCTCGGCCTCGACGAGGGCGCCGGTGTCCGCCGCGATCCGGTCCTCCGCGCCGGCCGCCGTGACGTCCCGCAGCCCTGGGCAGACGACCCCCAGGCTCCCCGCCAGCGCCTCGTCGGCGGTGAGGAACACCTCCTGCCGGCGGGCCAGCGGACGCAGGGTCACCACGAACAGGCCCACCCCGGCGACGAGCGGCGGCGCGACGACCACGAGCAGCCGCGGCGCGAGCGAGCACAGGCCGGCCAGGGCGCCCGCGGAGGTGAACACGAACGAGCGCGAGACCATCACCAGGCCCGCGAAGCTGTCCCGGGCGATCTCCACCTGCTGGGTGAGTCCGGACAGCGCCCCGGCATCGGCCTCGCGCACCCCTCTGCGCACCACCCGGGTGACGAGCCGGTCCCGCAGCGGCTCCACCAGGGCGGCGACCGACCCGTACACCCGCCCGGTGCCGTACGCGCCCACCAGTACCCCGAGCCCGGCCACCGCGAGCCATCGCAGCCCCACCCCGGCCCGCCCGGCCAGGAATCCGTCGTCCAGCGCCCGGGCCAGGGCGTATCCGAGCAGGAAGGTCTGCCCGGCCTCCAGCACCGACCAGCCGACGAGCCCCGCCAGGGCCCGCCGGCGGCCCAGCAGGAATCGGAGCCCCCTGGCCCGCAGCCCGTCCGGGCCCGCCGCCCGACTCACCGCCGTGTCTCCGGGCCGGGCGCGGCCTTCGCCCCCGCACCCGGCTGCGCACCGGACCCGGCCCTCTCACCTGGCCCGCTGCCCGTCCCGGCACCTGTCGTGACGCCCGTTCCGGCACCTGTCCCGAACACCGCCCGGTACCCCGCCGTCCGCCAGAGCTCCGCATGTGTCCCGAGGGCTCGGACCCGCCCCCCGTCCAGCCAGGCCACCGCGTCGGCGCGGGCGGCCGTGGAGGCGCGGTGGGCGACCACGAGACGGGTGGCGGTCGTGGTGCGGCCGAACACGGCCTGGGTGACCTGGCGTTCGGTGATCGTGTCGAGGCTGGAGAGGGCGTCGTCGAGGATGAGCAGACGGCCCCCGTGGGCGAAGGCGCGGGCCAGGCCGAGACGCTGGGCCTCGCCGCCGGAGTGCGGGGCGTCCGCGCAGGGTGTGGCGTAGCCGTCGGGCAGGCGGCGGACGAAGTCGTCGGCGCGTGCCGTGCGAGCGGCCTCCCGGACCCGGGCGGGGGAGGCGTGACCGAGGGAGACGGTGTCCTCGATCGTCGTGCCCAGCAGGGCCGGACGGTCGAAGGCCTGGGAGATCGCCGCCCGCAGTTCGGTCCGGGGGAGGGCGGACAGCGGTACGCCGTCCAGCAGCACCTCTCCGCCGTCCGGGTCGGCGAGCCTGCCCGCCAGCGCGGCCAGGAGCGACTTGCCCGCGCCCGAGCGGCCCACCACGGCCAGCGTCGTCCCGCCCGGCACCACCAGATCGACTCGGTCCAGCACTGTACGGTCACCGCGGCGGGCGGTCACGCCGCGCAGTTCCAGCCGGCCCGGGCCGTCCGGAGGGAGGCCGCGGTCGCCGTAAGGAGGTGCCGGTTCGGTCAGGACCTCGCCGAGACGGGTGGCCGCCGTCCGGGAGCGGACCAGGCCGGAGAGCTGTCCGACCATGACGCCGACGCCGGTGGCGAGCACCGCGTAGCGCGACGCGGCGAGGACGTCGCCCGGCGACAGCCGGTGCCGGGTGAGCAGCAGGCCCGCGACGGCGACGACCCCGAGGTGCAGCAGGGGAGCCACCGCGGTCGCCCGCGCAGCGGCCCGGCCCTGGACCCGCCACATGCCCCGGCCCGCCCGGGACAGCTCGGGCAGTGGTCGCAGGATCCGAGCGGTGTCCCGGGCCGTGGTGCCGGCGGCGCGGATCGTGCGGGCACCGCCGACCGCCTCCGTGAGCGCGGCCGCGATCCGACCCTGTGCGCGCAGGTAGTCGGCCACGCACGCCGAGGTGTCCCGGGCGAGGGAACGCAGCAGGAGGGTCAGAACCGGCGCACCGGTCAGCAGGACGGCCGCGAGCCACGGGTCGATGAGGGCCAGCGCCGCCACCGCGCCGACGGGTCCGGCGAGCGCGGCCAGCAGCGCGGCGCGGGCGCCCGGCGCCGTACCGGCCTGGGCGGCGCTGCCGACGACCCGCGCGACCAGGTCCCCGGCGCCGAACCGGTCCGTGGCGCGTGGGCCCACGGCCAGGACATGCCCGATGATCCGGCGGCGCAGGAAGGCGGTGGTCCGGGCGTCGAGAGTGCCGGCGAGAACGGTCTCGCCCGCGTCGAGCAGGGCCAGCAGCAGGACGAGGGCCGCGCAGCACAGCACCCAGCGGGTCGCGGGGCCGTGGGTGAGCAGCAGGTCCAGGGCCCGGCCGAGGGCGGCGGGCAGCAGCAGTCCGGCGCCGGTCGCCGCCACGCTCACCAGGGCCAGCGCCACGCAGCGCGACCCGCTGTGCCGGGTCGCCGAGCCGAGCAGTTCACCGGTCGTCCGGTCCATCGGCATCCTGCTCCCGCACTTCCTCGGAGGTTCTGGGGAGGCCGGCCCCGGGCGGCCCGCTCCCGGAGGAGCGGACCGCCCGGAGCGTTCAGCACGTGG